>NZ_JBMOWO010000135.1:0-46096 GCF_049310525.1 Pseudomonas sp. GZD-222 | reverse complement strand
TTTTGTTTCTTTTTCCTCCTCTCCCCCCCCCCCCCCCCCCCCCCCCCCCCCCCCCCCCCCCCCCCCCCCCCCCCCCCCCCCCCCCGCTCCCACAGAGACCGTTTTCCAGCTTCGATGGCAAAACGCCGCGTATTTTCCAAGTGCCGCTACACTGCTCATTGACCCGCCAGCGATTCCTTCTGAAGACCCGTTCAGCCGTCGCAAGGAGGCTTGATGAACGATGAACTCCAGCATCTGAAAAACCTTGGCAAGACTTCTGCGCAGTGGCTGCATGCGGTCGGCATCCACAGTGCTTCGGATTTACGCCGTCTGGGGGCGGTAAATGCCTACAAAGCGGTGCGCACCCGTGGCTTCCGGGCCTCGAAGGTACTGCTCTATGCGATTGAAGGCGCCTTGCTCGACGTACACTGGAATGACATTCCGGCCGAACGCAAGGAAGCCCTGAACCAACAGCTCGACGCAAAAGCCGTTCAGAAAAATAATTGAAAATAGTGAGTCACGGCAGTTGACACCGTAATGAGAATCGTTATGATTATCACAACTGGTCGCGAGACTGGTTGGATAACCTGAAAGCCCCTGGTTCGGACTCTCAGATTATCTCCTCATCAGGCTAATCACGGTTATTGACCCGGCTCTTTGCCGGGTCTTTTTTTTGCCCGGAGTTGGTATCGTTTGATAGCGTCAAACCAACAGTGACTCCAGGTAACTCCCCGCTATGCATTTTCTCTGCTCATCCGACCAATTAGGCGAAGGCCGCAGCCGTGGCTTCAGCGTTGACGACAGCGCCGTGTTTGCCGTGCGCCGCGCGGGTCGTGTTTACCTGTACCGCAACCGCTGCCCTCACCGCGGCATCCCGTTGAACTGGGAGCCCGACCAGTTTCTCGACAGCAGCGCCAGCCTGATCACCTGTGGTCGGCACGGTGCACTGTTTCTGATCGAATCTGGTGAATGTGTGGCCGGTCCTTGCGCAGGTGAACAGCTGGATGCCCTGGACTGCCTTGAAGACAGCCAGGGTATCTGGCTCATTCCCTAAGCAGTACCGGCAACGCCCGATCGACGTAGACCTGCTCGCCATCGATCCGCGTGCCGTAGGCCAGTACCTCGACGCCGTCTGCCACTGCAGCTCGCAATGCCTGCGCATACGCGGCATCGATCTCCTCGGCAGGCCGCACGGCCTCGATTCCACTGAGATTTACACAGTACAGCTGTACCGCCCGAACGCCTTGCCGGGCCAGTGCCGCCAGTTCACGCAGGTGCTTGGCGCCGCGCTGGGTAACCGCATCGGGAAAGGCCGCGACGGTCGAGCCGTCAAAGCCCAGGGTTACGCTCTTGACCTCGACATAAGCGGGCCCATCGGCGAACTCCAGGCGAAAGTCCACGCGGCTGCGTTCCTCGCCGTAGGCTACTTCGCGCTTCAACCCGGTAAAACCGGCAAGCTCGCGGATAACCCCAGCCCGAAGGGCTTCCTCGACCAGAGCATTGGCCCGCCCGGTATTCACACAGGCCAGGCGGCCCTGCGGCGTTTCACTGATTTCCCATGTCCCCGGCAACTTGCGCTTGGGGTCATTGGAACGGCTGAACCAGACCTGCCCGCCTTCGACCATACAATTGAGCATTGAGCCGGTATTGGGACAATGGATGGTGATCTGCTCGCCGCTGGCCAGTTCAATGTCGGCCAGAAAGCGCTTGTAGCGGCGCAGTAGACGTGCGGTTTCAAGGGATGGAGAAAAATGCATCAGCCTTGCCAGCTCCGCAGACCACGGGCAATTCGCTCCACCGCTTGCTGCAAACGCGGCAGGCTTTGGGTGTAGGCAAAACGAACGTGGTGCCCGGCCTGGTAGCGGCCGAAGTCCAGGCCCGGGGTAAAGGCTACATGCTCGGTTTCAAGAAAGTGCTGACAGAACGCGAAGGCATCACCACCAAAGGCGCTGACATCGGCGTACAGGTAAAAGGCACCCTGCGGCTCCACGGCAATCTTGAAACCCAGTTCGCGCAGGGCGGGCAGCAGGAAGTCGCGGCGACGGGCAAACTCGGCGCGGCGCTCTTCCAGAATCGCCAGTGTTTGCGGCTGGAAACAGGCCAGCGCGGCATGTTGCGCCATGCTCGGCGCACTGATGTAGAGATTCTGCGCCAGCTTTTCCAGGTCACCTACAGCTGCCGGTGGGGCCACCAGCCATCCCAGGCGCCAGCCGGTCATTCCGAAATACTTGGAAAAACTATTCAGGACGAAGGCCTGGTCATCGACCTCCAGCACACTGGCGGCCTCCATCCCGTAGGTCAGCCCGTGATAGATCTCATCGACCACCAGATGGCCATTGTGAGCACGGGTCGCCGCCGACAGGCCGGCCAGCTCGCTACGATCGAGCACCGTGCCGGTCGGATTGGCCGGGGACGCCACCAATGCGCCGACGGTGTCCTGATCCCAGTAACGTTCAACCAGGTCCGCAGTGAGCTGGTAGTTGACTTCAGGGCCTACTGGCACCAGTTGCGCACCGCCTTCAACGAGGCGCAGAAAGTGCCGGTTGCAGGGATAGCCGGGATCCGCCAGTAGCCAGTGCTTGCCCGGGTCAACCAACAGACTGCTGGCCAACAGCAAGGCGCCCGAACCGCCTGGGGTAATGAGGATTCGCTCAGGATCGATGCTCAGGCCATAGCGCTGCTGATAAAAGCCGGCAATGGCTTCACGCAGTGCCGGCAAACCGCGGGCGGCCGTGTAGCGGGTGTGCCCGGCAGCCAGTGCAGCCTGGCCAGCTGCAACGATCGGCGCAGCCGTGGTGAAGTCCGGCTCGCCGATTTCCAGGTGAATCACATCATGGCCGCTGGCTTGCAGCTCGTTGGCGCGTGCCAGCAGGGCCATGACGTGGAAGGGTTCTATGGCGCGGCTGCGCGCACTGTAGGACTGGGCCATCAACCTTCTCTCAAATGGGTCTAGAATAATGATTCTACCCGTGTGCCGAGGCGAACGTGTGGCTAAACCTGCTGTCAACCACGAAGACAACCGGGAGTAGCGCGCCCCGATTCGATCTGGTAAGTTCGGCGGCTCGCAGTCGCAGGGCCGGCGGGCGCCGGAGATGGAGCAGCCTGCGCAATGGATTAGAAGAGTGAGAGGCGGTCTATTCATGTCCACCCAAGAAAAGCAACAAAGCAGTCAACTCGTTCGCGGCTTCGAACCCTATAAAGAATCCAAGGGCGAGGAGTACATGGGTGTCCCAATGCGCGCGCACTTCACCAAACTCCTGCACAAGTGGAAGCAGGAGCTGATGGAAGGCGTAGACAAGACTGTGGACCACATGAAAGACGAGGCAGCCAACTTCCCTGACCCGGCCGATCGCGCCAGCCAGGAAGAAGAGTTCGCCCTTGAGCTGCGTAATCGCGACCGCGAACGCAAGCTGATCAAGAAGATCGACAAAACCCTGCAACTGATCGAAGACGAAGAGTACGGCTGGTGCGAAAGCTGCGGCGTGGAAATTGGTATTCGCCGCCTCGAAGCACGTCCTACCGCAGACCTGTGCTACGACTGCAAAACCCTGGCGGAAATCAAGGAAAAGCAGGTCGGCAAAGCCTGATCTGACCAGAACGGGGCGCTCAAGGCGCCCCGCTTCATTTATAGCTGTGACGATTGCCCAGTACCTGCCTCCATGAGCACGAACAACCCTCGCTACATCGGGCGCTTCGCCCCCACCCCCAGCGGCTTCCTGCACTTCGGCTCATTGGTCGCGGCACTCGCCTCCTGGCTTGATGCCCGAGCGGTCGGCGGCCAGTGGCTGTTGCGCATGGAAGATATCGACCCGCCCCGTGAAGCCCCGGGTGCCCAGGCGGCGATTCTGCACACCCTGGAAAGTTATGGCCTGGAGTGGGATGGCGAGGTGGTCTATCAGAGCCACCGCCACGCTGCCTACGCCGAAGTGGTTGAACGCTTGTTCCGCCAGGGTCTTGCTTACGCCTGCACCTGCTCGCGCAAGCAGCTGGAAGGCTACAACGGGATTTATCCCGGCCTCTGCCGCAATGCCGGTCATGGCCAGCAGGATGTCGCCATTCGCCTGCGTGTACCGGAACTGACCTACCGCTTCGAAGACCGGGTCCAGGGGCATTTCGAGCAGCACCTGGGGCGTGAGGTCGGCGATTTCGTCATCCGCCGTCGCGACGGCCTGTATGCCTATCAACTGGCGGTCGTACTGGATGACGCCTGGCAAGGCGTGACTGACATCGTGCGCGGCGCCGACCTGCTGGATAACACCCCGCGCCAGCTTTACCTGCAAGAACTGCTGGGCCTGTCGCAACCGCGTTACCTGCACGTCCCGCTGATTACCCAACCCGATGGCCATAAGCTGGGCAAAAGCTACCGCTCCGCGCCGTTACCCTCCGAGCAAGCCACCCCACTGCTCCTGCGGGCCCTGCGTGCACTAGGACAACCGACCGAGGCGAGCATGCTGCAAGGCACGCCGACAGAAGTGCTGGCGCATGCGGCATCGCACTGGAACCCCGACGCTATCCCCCGGCGCCTGAGCGTGCCTGAAGCGGACCTGCACTGACGCTAGTTGTAGGAGCGGATTCACCGGGGCGCCGGACCGCCGCGATGGACTGCGTAGCAGTCCCGGCAATTTGGGGCCGCGCTGCGCCCCATCGCGGATAAATCCGCTCCTACCACAGACCTCACCCAAAGCAGTTGCCCCTGCCCGGAAAGCTCAATAAATTCAATTCTTTGGCAAAAACGCACAAGCCCGTTACCATCGCCTCAGCCATTTGCGCCAATAATAAGTTCAAGCCGCAGCGCCCTAACCTTTGAGGCCAGCATGTATATCTATCGTTTGGTCCTGCTTCTGGTCGTGGGGATCTATCTGTTCTCCCCGGCCATCATGGACTGGTGGATCGAGCCAACCGGTGCCTGGTATCGCCCGTACCTGCTCTGGCTGATCCTGATCGTCGTGACCTTTATCCTGCAGAGCCAACGTGATGCCGATGAGCTTTAGCCTGACCCAGATGATCCTGATCAGCGCCGCCTACCTGCTGGTGCTGTTCGGCGTGGCCTGGGTCAGCGAACGCGGCATGATCCCGCGCTCGATCATTCGCCACCCCCTGACCTACACCCTGTCGCTGGGTGTCTACGCCAGTGCCTGGGCCTTCTATGGCTCGGTCGGTCTGGCGTACCAGTACGGTTACGGATTTCTTGCCTGCTACCTGGGTGTATCCGGAGCCTTTCTGCTGGCGCCGGTGCTGCTTTACCCGATTCTCAAAATCACCCGCACCTATCAACTGTCGTCGCTGGCCGACCTGATCGCCTTTCGCTTTCGCAGCACCTGGGCCGGCGCGCTGACCACCATCTTCATGCTGATCGGTGTGCTGCCGTTGCTGGCCCTGCAGATCCAGGCGGTGGCCGACTCGATCAGCATCCTCACCGGCGAGCCGGTCAAGGCTCGTGTCGCCTTGGCGTTCTGTGCCCTGATTACCCTGTTCACCATCTTCTTCGGCTCCCGGCATATCGCTACCCGGGAAAAACACGAGGGACTGGTATTCGCCATCGCCTTCGAGTCGGTGATCAAGCTGCTGGCTTTGGGCGGCATTGGCTTGTATGCCCTGTACGGCGTGTTTGGCGGACCGCATCAACTGGAAGTCTGGCTGCTGCAGAACCAGACCGCCCTGGCCGCCCTGCACACACCATTGCAGGAAGGTCCATGGCGCACCTTGCTGCTGGTGTTCTTCGCCTCGGCCATCGTCATGCCGCACATGTACCACATGGCCTTTACCGAAAACCTCAACCCACGCTCGCTGGTCAGCGCCAGCTGGGGCCTGCCGCTGTTCCTGCTGCTGATGAGCCTAGCCGTACCGCTGATTCTCTGGGCGGGCCTGAAGATGGGCGCCAGCACCAGCCCCGAATACTTCACCCTGGGCCTGGGAATCGCCGCCAACAACCAGGCGCTGGCGCTACTGGCCTATGTTGGCGGGCTGTCGGCCTCAAGTGGCCTGATCATTGTGACCACCCTGGCCCTCTCGGGCATGGCCCTGAACCACCTGGTGCTGCCGCTGTACCAGCCACCGGCCGAGGGCAATATCTATCGTTGGCTGAAGTGGACCCGGCGGGCGCTGATCGTCGCCATCATCGCCGCCGGCTTCGGCTTCTACCTGACCCTTGGCAGCCAGCAAGACCTGGCCAACCTCGGCATCGTCGCCTTCGTCGCCACCTTGCAGTTCCTCCCGGGCGTGCTCTCGGTGCTGTACTGGCCGACCGCCAACCGCCGAGGTTTCATTGCCGGTTTGCTGGCCGGGATCCTGGTATGGATGGTGACCATGTTGTTGCCACTGGTAGGCAACCTGCAGGGTTTCTACATCCCGCTGCTGAACATGATCTACGTGCTCGACGACACCAGTTGGCACATGGCGGCGATTGCCTCGCTGGCGGCAAACGTATTGTTGTTCACCCTGATTTCGCTGTTCACCAACGCCAGCACCGAAGAAGTCAGTGCCGCCGAAGCCTGTGCGGTGGATAACGTGCGCCGCCCGCAACGGCGCGAACTGCATGCCGCCTCACCACAGGAATTTGCCACCCAGCTGGCCAAGCCCCTGGGTGCCAAGGCTGCACAAAAGGAAGTGGAACAGGCCCTGCGCGATCTTTACCTGCCGTTCGACGAGCGCCGCCCCTATGCCTTGCGCCGCCTGCGTGATCGTATCGAAGCCAACCTGTCGGGATTGATGGGACCAAGCGTGGCCCAGGACATGGTCGAGACCTTCCTGCCCTACAAGTCCGGGAATGAAAACTACGTCACCGAAGACATCCACTTCATCGAAAGCCGCCTTGAAGACTATCACTCGCGCCTGACCGGCCTTGCCGCCGAGCTCGACGCCCTGCGCCGCTACCACCGCCAGACCCTGCAGGAGCTGCCCATGGGCGTCTGCTCGTTGGCCAAGGATCAGGAAATCCTGATGTGGAACAAGGCCATGGAAGAACTCACCGGCATTCCCGCCAAACGCGTGGTCGGCTCACGCCTGACCACCATCAGCGAACCCTGGCGCGGGCTGTTGCTGGGCTTCACCAACATCCCCGATGAACACCTGCACAAGCAGCGTCTTGGCCTGGATGGTCAGACTCGCTGGCTGAATCTGCACAAGGCAGCCATCGACGAGCCTTTGGCACCGGGTAACAGCGGTTTGGTGGTACTGGTCGAAGACCTCACCGAAACCCAGGCGCTGGAAGACAAGCTGGTGCACTCCGAACGCCTGGCCAGTATCGGCCGCCTGGCTGCCGGTGTGGCCCACGAGATCGGCAACCCGGTTACCGGCATCGCCTGCCTGGCGCAGAACCTGCGCGAAGAACGCGAGGATGATGGCGAGATCACCGAGTTGAGCAGCCAGATCCTTGAGCAGACCAAGCGCATTTCACGCATCGTCCAGTCGCTGATGAGCTTTGCCCATGCCGGCAGTCACCAGCACAGCGACGAGCCGGTGTGCCTGGCCGAAGTGGCGCAGGACGCCATCGGTCTGCTGGCCTTGAACCGGCGCAATTTCGAAGTACAGTTCTTCAACCTGTGCGACCCCGAGCACTGGGTCGATGGCGACCCGCAACGCCTGGCCCAGGTCTTGATCAACTTGCTGTCCAACGCCCGCGACGCTTCACCACCCGGCAGCGCCGTGCGCGTCAAGAGCGAAGCGAGCGAGCATACCGTCGACCTGATCGTCGAAGACGAAGGCAGCGGTATTCCGAAAAACATCATGGATCGTCTGTTCGAACCCTTCTTCACTACCAAGGACCCGGGCGAAGGTACCGGACTGGGGCTTGCTCTGGTCTATTCCATCGTGGAAGAGCATTATGGACAAATCACCATCGACAGCCCGGCCGATACCCAGAGCCAGCGTGGCACCCGGATCCGAGTGACCCTGCCACGTCATGTCGTAGCGACGTCCGCTGTGAACTGAGACCGTCGAGAGAATTGAATCAATGCCGCACATTCTGATCGTCGAAGACGAAACCATCATCCGCTCGGCACTGCGTCGACTACTGGAACGGAACCAGTATCAGGTCAGCGAAGCCGGATCGGTGCAGGAAGCACAGGAGCGCTTCAGCATTGCCACCTTCGACTTGATAGTCAGTGACCTGCGCCTGCCAGGCGCTCCGGGTACCGAACTGATCAAGCTCGGCCAGGGTACGCCGGTGCTGATCATGACCAGCTACGCCAGCCTGCGCTCTGCCGTCGACTCAATGAAGATGGGCGCAGTGGACTACATCGCCAAGCCTTTCGATCATGACGAAATGCTCCAGGCCGTGGCGCGCATCCTGCGCGACCGCCAGAACGCGCCAGCGGCCCCCGCCGAAGCACGCGGTAACGGCAAGACGGGTACTGCTGACAAAGGCAGCAGCAATGCCGCCAACGGTGAAATCGGCATCATCGGTTCCTGCCCGCCGATGCAGGACCTGTACGGCAAGATCCGCAAAGTCGCGCCGACGGACTCGAATGTACTGATTCAGGGTGAATCCGGCACCGGCAAGGAGCTGGTTGCCCGCGCCCTGCACAACCTCTCGCGCCGCGCCAAGGCACCGATGATCTCGGTGAACTGCGCAGCCATTCCGGAAACCCTGATCGAGTCGGAACTGTTCGGTCACGAGAAAGGTGCGTTCACCGGTGCCAGCGCCGGTCGTGCCGGCCTGGTCGAAGCCGCCGACGGCGGCACCCTGTTCCTCGACGAGATCGGTGAACTGCCACTGGAAGCACAGGCTCGGCTGCTGCGCGTTCTGCAGGAAGGCGAGATCCGACGAGTCGGTTCGGTGCAGTCGCAGAAAGTCGACGTACGCCTGATCGCCGCCACCCACCGTGACTTGAAGAACCTGGCCAAGGTCGGCCAGTTCCGTGAAGACCTTTATTACCGCCTGCACGTTATCGCCCTCAAGCTGCCTGCCCTGCGCGAGCGCGGCGCCGACGTCAACGAAATCGCCAATGCCTTTCTCGCCCGCCAAAGTGCACGCGTGGGTCGTAACGACCTGCGTTTTGGCCACGATGCCGAACAAGCCATCCGTCACTATTCCTGGCCGGGTAACGTCCGCGAGCTGGAAAACGCCGTTGAGCGCGCAGTGATTCTCTGCGAGAGCCCGGAGATTTCCGCCGACCTGCTGGGCATCGATATCGAACTGAGCGACCTGGACGACGACGAGCCGTTCGCCAGCCTGGCGGGCAATGGCAGCACGGCCAGTAACACCAGCCATGAGCCGACTGAAGACCTGTCCCTGGAAGACTACTTCCAGCACTTCGTGCTCGAGCATCAGGACCACATGACCGAGACCGAACTGGCACGCAAACTCGGGGTCAGCCGCAAGTGCCTGTGGGAGCGTCGCCAACGCCTGGGCATCCCGCGGCGCAAGAGCGGCGCCACCAGCGACAGCTGATCCCTTTCAGCTGTCACCGAGGTACAACGCGGTAACACGGGCAAATGTGAAAAAACTGTTACCTCGCCACAATCTCGTAACAAAAACCGGGGCTTACGGTAACGAAGCCCCGGTTTTTTTTCGCCCCTCGAAGCCCTCAGAATCGCTCCAAGCCCTTGTTTTACTGGGGTTTGCGAAAGTTGGCACGGCACCTGCTATATGTTTGGTACAAGAACAATAACAAGCACTGCAAAAGACAATAAAAATAAGACGTATCGGCTCACGCACAATAAGAACAAGACGGCGGAGGCGCAGCTAACTGATTCTTTTGGAGAGGAGTTGTATTTGGGGCTTGCCCCACAACCAGGCAGAGAATAATAAAAACTGCACTCAAGCAGGGCCTGAACTGGTTGGATCGCATGATCATTGCAACCTCAGCGACCAAAGCAATCCGTTTGCTCTTGAATCCCGGTTAGGGAGATCGTCCACAAGCTTTGCGTTTTGTGGATAGGGCACTCAACAAAAACAAGAAGCCCGGCAAAAAAACAATAAGAGCACGCAACTACTTCTTGGGGAGCTTCGGCTCCCCTTGTAGTTTCTCCCTCCTGCATCACCCCGCTTCGCTAGCGCCTACACCATCCCCCCAGTAAATGCTAGAATCCCCGCCCATCATGCGGCCATTCTTCGTTTTTGGCCGAACATTCCTTCAAACAGTGCATCCCATGCTGAAGAAGCTGTTCCAGTCGTTCCGTCCTCCCGTACGTGGTCCGCACCACAAGCGCACCACGCCTGAAGTGATCAATAGCGGTCAACACTCGCTGCAACGTGGCCAATTCAGTCGTCATGCGGTGAGCATCGTTGAGCGCCTGCAAAATGCTGGCTACCAGGCCTACCTGGTCGGCGGCTGCGTGCGTGACCAACTCCTGGGCATCACTCCCAAGGACTTTGACGTCGCCACCAGCGCCACCCCCGAACAAGTTCGTGCCGAATTTCGCAATGCGCGCATCATCGGTCGCCGCTTCAAGCTGGTTCACATCCATTTCGGTCGTGAAATCATCGAAGTCGCCACCTTCCGCGCCAACCATCCGGAAAGCGAAGCTGAAGATACTCACACCTCGTCACGTAACGAGAGTGGGCGGATCCTGCGCGACAATGTCTACGGCACCCTGGAAGAAGACGCGCAGCGTCGCGATTTCACCATCAACGCCCTTTACTACGATCCGGTCAGCGAGCGCATCCTCGACTACGCCAATGGCGTACACGACATCCGCAATCGTTTGATCCGCCTGATCGGTGACCCGACCCAGCGTTACCAGGAAGACCCGGTGCGGATGCTGCGTGCCGTGCGTTTCGCCGCCAAGCTGAACTTCGGCATCGAGAAGCACACGGTGCAGCCGATTCGCCAGCTGGCGCCGATGCTGCGCGAGATCCCGTCTGCCCGCCTGTTCGAGGAAACACTCAAGCTGTTCCTCTCCGGGCATGCCGCCGACACCTTCGAAATGCTCGTCGACCTGGAGCTGTTCGATCCGCTGTTCCCGGCCAGTGCCGAAGCCCTGGAAGAACATCCGACCTACACCCATACCCTGATCAGCCAGGCGCTGATCAACACCGACCTGCGCATCAAGCAGGGCAAGCCGGTAACACCTGCGTTCCTGTTTGCCGCGCTGCTCTGGCCAGCGTTGCCGGGTCGCGCACTGCGCCTGCAAAGCCGTGGCATGCCGCCGATTCCGGCGATGAATGAAGCTGCCCATGAGCTGATCAGCGAACAGTGCCAGCGCATTGCGATCCCGAAACGCTTCACCCTGCCGATCCGCGAAATCTGGGACATGCAGGAACGCCTGCCACGTCGTAGTGGCAAGCGCGCCGACCTGTTGCTCGACAACCCGCGTTTCCGTGCCGGTTATGACTTCCTGCTGCTGCGTGAAAGCGCTGGCGAGGAGACCGACGGCCTGGGCCAGTGGTGGACCGACTATCAAGACTGCAATGACAGCGAGCGCCGCGACATGATCCGTGACCTGGGCAGCCGCGACGAAGGCACCGGTGCCGGCCCGCGCAAACGCAAGCGCAGCCCGAGCAAGCGCAAGCGTGCTGATGGCGGCGCAGGCGAATAAACATGGAACGCGTGTACATCGGCCTGGGCAGTAACCTGGATGAACCGCAAGAGCAGCTGCACAGCGCCATCAATGCGCTGCGCGAGCTGCCCGGAACAGCATTGACGGCGGTTTCTGCGTTCTACAGCAGCGAATCGCTGTCCCCTGGCCAGCCGCGCTATACCAATGCCGTAGCCGCTGTGGACACTGAACTGGCGCCCCTTGACCTGCTCGACAGCCTGCAGGCCATCGAGGCCGCCCAGGGCCGTGAACGCAAGGTGCGCTGGGGCCCGCGTACGCTGGACCTGGATATCCTGTTGTATGGCGATCGGCTGATCGACATCCCGCGCCTCAAGGTCCCGCACTACCACATGCATGCGCGACCGTTCGTCCTTTACCCATTGGCCGAACTGGTCCCGGACAGCTTCCTGCTGGCCGACCAACGCAGCCTTGCCCAGTTACTGGCAGATTGCCCGTTCGTCGGTCTGGAACGCCTGTAAACCGGGCGTTCCCCCATTCGGTAACGCTTGTAACCGCGCAATCGTAACAATGCGGTAACAGGGTAATTGACTTCAGCCCCCTCCCTCACGACTATAGGCGTCCGACGGCGCCTGTGCGCCGTAAAAAGGCGTATATAGGCCTGGAACAGGTCGTAACTAAAACACCACGATCGATGATGTGCTGTTCCAGAAGATGAATACACGCGTTGTACGCAGTCGTTTTTCACAGCGCCTGAATGAGGATTCCTTTTCATGCCAGATGTAACCCTGACCACCCTGCAGAGCCTCAAGGCCAAGGGTGAGAAAATAGCCATGCTGACCTGCTACGACGCCACCTTCGCCCAGGCTGCCAGCCGTGCCGGCGTGGAAATCCTGCTGGTGGGCGACTCCCTGGGCATGGTCCTGCAGGGTCATGACAGTACCTTGCCGGTGACCAATGCCGAGATGGCCTACCACACCGCCTGCGTCAAACGTGGTAACGAAGGCGCGCTGATTCTCGCTGACCTGCCGTTCATGGCCTGTGCCACTATCGAGCAGGCTTTCGCCAACAGCGGCGCCCTGATGCAAGCGGGTGCGCACATGGTCAAAGTCGAAGGCGCCGCCTGGCTCGCAGACACCATCCGTCTCCTGGCCGAACGCGGCGTTCCGGTTTGCGCGCATATGGGCCTGACCCCGCAGACCGTGAACATTCTCGGCGGCTACAAGGTCCAGGGTCGTCAGGAAAACCAGGCGCGGCAAATGCGTGCCGATGCTATCGCCCTGGAGCAGGCAGGCGCCGCCATGCTGTTGCTCGAATGCGTGCCCAGCGAGCTTGCCGCTGAAATCACCCAGGCAGTGAGCATTCCCGTAATCGGTATCGGTGCCGGCAGTGCCCCCGATGGCCAGGTCCTGGTACTGCACGACATGCTCGGCTTGTCGTTGACCGGACGCGTACCGAAGTTCGTGAAAAACTTCATGGTCGGCCAGAGCGACATCCAGGGCGCCCTCAAGGCCTACGTAACAGCGGTCAAGGACGTCAGCTTCCCAGGCAGCGAACACGGGTTCAGTGCATGAATACAGTCAAGACCGTCCGCGAACTGCGCGCTGCCGTAGCGCGGGCGCGCAGCGAAGGCAAACGCATCGGCTTCGTGCCGACCATGGGCAACCTGCACAGCGGCCACGCCGCACTGGTGACCAAGGCTGCTCAGCGCGTCGATTTCGTCGTTGCGAGCATCTTCGTCAACCCGCTGCAGTTCGGTCCCAGCGAAGACCTCGACAAGTACCCGCGGACCCTCGCCGCCGACCAGGAGAAACTGCTCCAGGCCGGCTGCCATCTGTTGTTCGCCCCGACTGTCGAAGAGATGTACCCCGACGGTATGGACGGCCAGACCCGCGTCAACGTTGCCCAGCTGTCCGAAGGCCTTTGCGGCGCCAGCCGTCCAGGCCATTTCGAAGGGGTGGCGACGGTAGTCAGCAAGCTGTTCAACATGGTCCAGCCGGACCTGGCCGTGTTCGGCCAGAAAGACTTTCAGCAACTGGCCGTGATCCGCGCCCTGGTGCGCGACCTGAACATGCCGATCCAGATCATTGGCGAGCCGACCGTACGCGCCGAGGACGGCCTGGCACTGTCGTCGCGCAACGGCTACCTGAGCGAAGAACAACGGGCCATCGCGCCAGCGCTGTATCGCTTGCTGAGCCAGATGGCCAGCGCCATCGAGCACGGCGAGCGTGACTACCCAACGCTGATCGCCAATGCCCAGCAACAGCTGGAACAGGCCGGTTTTCGCCCGGACTACCTGGAAATTCGCCAGGCCTTGAACCTGCGTCCGGCGACGGCCGACGACCGTGATCTGGTAATTCTGGTCGCTGCCTTCCTCGGCGCTACCCGCCTGATCGACAACCTGCACCTGAATCTCGACGACAAGTAATCAGGTCGCCAGCGGAGCCCACTCCCTGTAACCCAGGCTGCATGCCTATAATTGGCATCAGCCTGCTAACAGCGCGCTGTTTTCAGTGTCCAAGGCAGTTCACGCAATAAGGAAACCTGCAGCGATGGCGTATTACCGCACCCCTCATGATGTTACTGCCCTGCCCGCCTGGCAGGCGCTCCAGCAGCACCGCGAAGCCATGCAGGACTTCAGCATGCGCGACGCATTCGCCGCCGAGCCACAACGCTTTGAACAGTTTTCCCTGAGCACCTGTGGCCTGTTCCTTGATTACTCGAAAAACCTGATCAATGGCCAGACCCGCAACCTGCTGATCAACCTGGCCAATGAAGTCGGCCTGCAAGAGGCGATCAAGGCTTTGTTCGCCGGCGAGATTCTCAATGCCTCCGAAGGCCGTCCAGCCCTGCACACCGCACTGCGCCGCCCGGTAGGCGACAAGTTGAGCGTCAACGGCGTCAACGTCATGCCGGACGTGCACAAGGTGCTCAACCAGGTCACTGAACTGGTTGGCCGCATCCATGACGGCCTGTGGCGCGGCTACAGCGAAAAGCCGATCACCGACGTGGTGAACATCGGTATCGGCGGCTCGTTCCTCGGCCCCGAGCTGGTCTCCGAGGCACTGCTGCCCTACGCCCAGCGGGGCGTGCGCTGCCATTACCTGGCCAATATCGACGGCAGCGAGTTCCATGAGCTGTCGGCCAAACTGCGTGCCGAAACCACGCTGTTCATTGTCTCGTCGAAATCCTTCAACACCCTCGAGACTCTGAAGAACGCCCAGGCCGCTCGTGGCTGGTACCTGGCCCAAGGTGGCTCGGAAGCCGAGCTGTACAAGCATTTCATTGCCGTTTCGAGCAACAAGGCCGCTGCCGTAGCGTTCGGTATTCGCGAAGAGAACATCTTCCCGATGTGGGACTGGGTCGGCGGGCGTTACTCGCTATGGTCAGCCATCGGCTTGCCGATCGCGCTGGCCATCGGCACTGCGAACTTCAAGGAATTGCTGTCCGGTGCCTACACCATGGACCAGCATTTCCAGAACGCACCGTTCGAACAGAACATGCCGGTGCTGCTGGCCCTGCTCGGTGTCTGGTACGGCAATTTCTGGGGCGCGCAAAGCCACGCGATCCTGCCGTATGATCATTACCTGCGCAACATCACCAAGCACTTGCAGCAGCTGGACATGGAATCCAATGGCAAGAGCGTCCGCCAGGACGGCACGCCGGTAAATCACGACACCGGCCCAGTGATCTGGGGTGGCGTCGGTTGCAACGGTCAGCATGCTTACCACCAGTTGCTGCATCAGGGCACCCAACTGATTCCGGCGGACTTCATCGTTCCGGTGGTCAGCTTCAACCCGGTTGCCGACCATCACCAGTGGCTGTACGCCAACTGCTTGTCGCAGAGCCAGGCATTGATGCTCGGTAAAACCCGCGCAGAGGCCGAAGCAGAGTTGCGACAGAAGGGCCTGAGCGACGCCGAGATCCAGAAACTCGCCCCGCACAAGGTGATCCCGGGCAACCGTCCGAGCAACACGCTTGTGGTCGAGCGAATCAGCCCGCGGCGCCTTGGCGCGCTGGTGGCGATGTACGAACACAAGGTGTTCGTACAGAGCGTGATCTGGGGCATCAATGCCTTCGACCAGTGGGGTGTGGAGCTGGGCAAAGAGCTTGGCAAAGGCGTTTATCAGCGTCTGACCGGCGGCATCGAAGACGCGGCCGAAGATCCATCGACCCAGGGCCTGATCAACTTCTTCCGCAGCCGTCACCGCGGTTGATCGCCTGCGCTACCCCAGGCTGAACGAACGCAGCCGGGGGTAGCGGCTACACTGTCCTGACAAAAACAGTCAGGACAGGACCCCGCCATGTTCGATATCAGCGCCTATCCCCATGCCGATGCCATCAGCAAAGCGGCGCAACTGAGCCAAGCCGAATACCAGCGCCTGTACCGTCAGTCGATTGAAGCCCCCGATACCTTCTGGGCCGAACAGGCCAAAGCGCTGGACTGGATCAAGTCCTGGAGCAGCATTCAGCAAAGCGACATGAAAACCGGCCAGGCCGCCTGGTTCAAAGGCGCGCAACTCAACGTCAGCTACAACTGCATCGACCGCCACCTGGCCACGCGAGGCGAGCAGCCGGCGATCATCCGCGAAGGCGATAACCCCACCGACTCCAGCGTCATTACCTACCGCGAACTGCACCAGCAAGTTTGCCGCCTGGCCAATGTCCTCAAGCAACGCGGGGTAAAAAAAGGTGACCGCGTGTGCATCTACATGCCCATGGTCCCGGAGGCCGCCTTCGCCATGCTTGCCTGCAGCCGAATCGGCGCGATTCATTCGGTGGTGTTCGGCGGTTTCTCACCCGATGCTCTGCGTGACCGTATTCTCGACGCCGATTGCCGGACCGTAATCACTGCCGATGAAGGCATTCGCGGCGCCAAGACCGTGCCGCTGAAGAACAACGTCGACAAAGCCCTGCTCAGTTGCCCTGCAGTCAGCACCGTGGTGGTGATCAAGCGCACGGGGGGCAAGATCGACTGGAGTGAAAGCCGCGATCTCTGGTACCACGAAGCGATCAATCAGGTCAGCGATGACTGTCCGCCCGAGCCAATGGACGCTGAAGATCCGCTGTTCATCCTCTACACCTCCGGCAGCACCGGCAAACCCAAAGGCGTGCTGCACACCACCGCCGGCTACCTGTTGCAGGCTACGTTGACCTTCAAGACCGTGTTCGATTACCGCGAAGGCGAAGTGTTCTGGTGCACCGCCGATGTCGGCTGGGTCACCGGCCACAGCTACATCGTCTATGGCCCGCTGGCCAATGGTGCTATCACCTTGATGTTCGAAGGCGTGCCCAACTACCCCGACACCTCGCGTTTCTGGCAGGTGGTCGACAAGCACAAGGTGAACATTTTCTATACCGCCCCCACCGCCCTGCGCGCCTTGATGCGTGAAGGTGAAGGTCCGCTGCAGAACACCTCGCGCAAGAGCCTGCGCCTGCTTGGCAGCGTCGGCGAACCGATCAACCCGGAGGCTTGGGAATGGTATTTCAATGCGGTGGGCGAGCAACGCTGCCCCATCGTTGATACCTGGTGGCAGACCGAAACCGGCGGCATCATGATCAGCCCCCTGGTAAGCAGCCGACGGATAAAGCCTGGCTGTGCCACCCAGCCGATGTTCGGTGTGCAACCCGTACTCCTCGATGACAAGGGCAAGCTCATCGAAGGCCCCGGCAGCGGCATGCTGGCGATCAAGGCCAGCTGGCCCGGGCAGATCCGCAGCGTGTATGGCGACCCGCAACGGATGATCGACACTTACTTCAAGCCCCTGCCCGGCTACTACTTCACCGGCGACGGCGCTCGCCGCGACGAAGACGGCGACCTGTGGATAACCGGGCGTATCGATGACGTGATCAATGTCTCCGGACACCGTATCGGCACTGCCGAAGTTGAAAGCGCGCTGGTATTGCACGACAGCATCGCCGAGGCCGCCGTAGTCGGGTACCCTCACGATCTCAAAGGGCAAGGCATCTATGCCTTTGTCACACCGATGAACGGGGTGAGCCCGGACGACACGCTCAAGCAGGCGCTATTGGCTCTGGTCAGCAAAGAGATCGGCAGCTTTGCCAAGCCGGAACTGATCCAGTGGGCCCCGGCCCTGCCGAAAACCCGCTCAGGCAAGATCATGCGGCGCATTCTGCGCAAGATCGCCTGTAACGAGCTGGACAACCTCGGTGACACCTCGACCCTGGCCGACCCCAGTGTGGTCCAGGGCCTGATCGACAAACGATTGAACACATAAAAGGCAGCCCTTCCTGGCTGCCTCGCAAACAAGGTAACCATGGAAGCGATTCGCCGCCGCATCGAAACCCAGGTGATGAGCCTGACCGGCTTGTCCCTGGGGCAGCTTGATCTGGAAAACCCCAAGGGCGACCCTGGCCTGTTCGGCCCGGACAGCATCAGCTGGCGTGTGCACGGCGACTTCCCGAGCATGCTGATCGGCGGTATCAGCGCCTTGCTCCTGCAACTGCTGCACCCGCTAGCCCTGGCCGGGGTCTGGGATCACTCCAACTTTCGCCAGGACCTGCTCGGGCGCCTGCGCCGCACCAGTCAATTCATCTCCGGCACCACCTTCGGCGCCACCGGTGATGCCAACTGGCTGCTCGAAAAGGTCCGTACCATTCACTTGCAGGTAGTCGGCACCAGCGCTGACGGGCGCCCTTATGCCGCCAGCGATCCCGACCTGCTGACCTGGGTACATGTGGCTGAGGTCAGCAGTTTTCTTGCCGCCCACCTGCGTTACCGCAACCCCGACCTGTCCCTCGCCGAACAGGACGCCTACTACGCCGAGATCGCTCTGATCGCTGAACGTCTGGGGGCCCGTGATGTGCCACGCTCGTCTCAGCAGGTAGCCGACTACCTGCAGGCCATGCGCCCACAGCTGTACGCTGATGAACGCAGCCATGAGGTGGTGCAAGTGCTGCTCGATGCCCCTGCGCCCAGCCGCCTGGCGAAACCGGTGGGTAGCCTGATGCTGCGGGCGGGTATCGAGCTGCTGCCGGCATGGGCCAGCGACATGCTCGAACTGCAGCAGAATCCCTTGCAGCGGCGCTTGCTTCGCCTGGGCATAAACACCACCGCGCCGGTCCTGCGCTGGGCCATGCGCGATGGCTCGGCGCACCGCGCAAGGCGGCGCATGGGTATCCACTGAAGGCGACCGAGCGGTTCGCCATTGGCGGTACCCTGAACATCTATGCCACCATGGCGGCCGATCAAGGCCCCGCAGGGGCCTGTGCTGTTCTGACGCCAAATCGAATAAGAGTGAGGACCCGCGCCATGCAAGATGTCGTTATCGTTGCTGCCACCCGTACCGCTGTCGGTAGCTACCAGGGAGCGCTGGCCGCTATTCCCGCCGTCGACCTCGGTGCGGCGGTGATTCGCCAGTTGCTGACCCTGACTGGCATTGATGCCGAACTGGTCGATGAAGTCATTCTCGGCCAGGTGCTGACCGCCGGTGCCGGACAGAACCCTGCACGCCAGGCCGCAATCAAGGCGGGCCTGCCCCACGCCGTGCCGGCCATGACCCTGAACAAAGTCTGCGGCTCCGGCCTCAAGGCCCTGCACCTGGCAACCCAGGCAATCCGCTGCGGCGACGCTGAAGTGATCATCGCCGGCGGCCAGGAAAACATGAGCCTGGCCAACTATGTGATGCCCGGCGCCCGCACCGGTTTGCGCATGGGCCACAGCACCCTGATCGACAGCATGATCAGCGACGGTCTGTGGGATGCCTTCAATGACTACCACATGGGTATCACCGCCGAGAATCTGGTGGAAAAGTACGGCATCAGCCGTGAAGATCAGGATGCCTTCGCTGCCGCCTCCCAGCAAAAAGCCACCGCCGCCATCGAAGCACGACGCTTCGTTGATGAAATCACCCCGATTCTGATTCCTCAGCGCAAGGGCGATCCGATTGCCTTCGCCACTGACGAACAACCGCGTGCCGGCACTACTGCCGAATCCCTGGGCAAGCTCAAGCCGGCCTTCAAGAAAGATGGCACCGTCACTGCCGGTAACGCCTCGTCGCTCAACGACGGCGCCGCTGCCGTGATGCTGATGAGCGCGGCCAAGGCCCAACAGCTGGGGCTGCCGATCCTGGCGCGAATCAAAGCCTACGCCAATGCCGGTGTGGACCCTGCGATCATGGGCATCGGCCCGGTCAGTGCTACCCGTCGCTGCCTGGAAAAAGCCGGCTGGGACCTGGCCGACCTGGACCTGATCGAAGCCAACGAAGCCTTCGCCGCCCAGGCCCTGTCGGTGGGCAAAGAACTGGGCTGGGATGCCAGCAAGGTCAACGTCAACGGCGGCGCCATTGCCCTGGGGCATCCGATCGGCGCTTCGGGTTGCCGGGTGCTGGTAACCTTGCTGCATGAAATGATCAAGCGCGACGTCAGTAAAGGCCTGGCCACACTGTGCATCGGCGGTGGTCAGGGTGTAGCACTGGCTATCGAACGCTGATAGCGCCAGGAGGGGCCGCAACGGCCCCTCCACTGGCTTGAGCTGATAGACTGCACGTCCGCAAACCAAGGCCACGTGCATGTCCCTCTTGAATCAGGCGCTGCGCGCCGCCCTCGACGCCCGCCAGGGCCTTATCGCCGAACTGCATGCCCAGGGCACCGACTGCTATCGCCTGTTCCATGGCAGCCAGGAGGGCGCCAGCGGCCTGACCGTTGACCGTTACGGCCCGCAACTGCTGGTGCAGAGCTTCCACCAGACGCTTGAAACCGATGCCTTGCTTGAATTGCACGGCATGGTTGAGGCGCACCTCGGCCTTGAACTGTTGCTGGTCTACAACGATCGCTCCCAGGGCAACAGCCGCATCGACCGACGTGACCCGGTGTACCAGGCCAGTGAGACGGCCCTGGGCGATCTTGTCGGCCATGAGTGGGGCCTGAACTACCGTGTGCGTGGCCGCCACGCAGGTCAGGACCCGCTGCTATTCCTCGACCTGCGCAATGCTCGGAGCTGGGTCAAGCAACACAGTGCCGGCAAGCGTGTTCTGAACCTGTTTGCCTACACCTGTGGTGTCGGCCTTAGCGCGGCAGCGGGTGGCGCCAGTGAGGTGTGCAACCTGGACTTTGCCGAAGGCAACCTGGCAGTGGGCAAGGAAAACGCTGCGCTCAACCCGCAGCTGGCGCCGATGAGTTTCATCCAATCCGACTACTTCCCGGCAATCCGCCAGTTCGCCGGCCTGCCCATCAGCCAGCGACGCGGTCACAAACTGCCGCCTTACCCGCGCCTGGAGCAGCGCCAGTTCGACCTGGTGTTTCTCGACCCGCCGGCCTGGGCCAAGAGCGCCTTCGGCACCGTCGATCTGCTGCGTGACTACCAGAGTCTGCTGAAACCGGCCCTGCTCAGTACCGCCGAAGACGGTGTGCTGATCTGCTGTAACAACCTGGCCAAGGTCAGCCTCGACGACTGGCGCGAACAAGTGCTGCGTTGCGCCGAGAAAGCCGGGCGACCGGTACGCGACTGGCAGGTACTCGCACCCGCCAGCGACTTTCCGTCGCAGGACGGCCAACCACCGCTCAAGACCTTGATTCTTCAGCTCTGAAGCAAAAAATCGGTAAATTCCGAGCTATCTTCGGAACCGTTTTTACGTGCCATACTCCAAGCACTCCCGTTCCAGACAGACGACGCCGCACATGCCCAAAGGATTGAAACGCGCCATCGGCGCCATGTTGGCCGCTTTGGCCCTGTACAGCCTGCTTGGCTTTCTGATTCTCCCAGGAGTGGCGTTGCGCATCGCCAACCAGCAGTTGGCCAATTACGCCACGGTGCCTGCCCACCTGCAGCGCATCGAGCTCAACCCGTTCAGCCTTGAGCTGACGCTGTGGGGCCTGCAGATTGGCGAGCCGGGCAAGGAGCAGGTTGGCTTCGAACGCCTGTACGCCAACCTGCAGCTGGACAGCCTGTGGACCGGCGCCCTGCACCTGGCCGGCGTCGAGCTGGTCAAATCGCGGACCGAATTGCTGTTCGCCAAGGATGGCAGCCTGAACCTGGCGCAACTGTTCAAGCTTCCGCCCAGTGAGCCACAACCCGAAGCGCCGCCAAGCGACCCGTTCCCGCTGCGCATCGATAGCATCAAGCTCGCTGAAGGCTACCTGCACTTCGAGGACCTGCGGCCCAGCGAACCTATCGAATTCCTCTACGACTCGATGAACCTGGAGTTGAAGAACCTCAGCACCCTGCCCGAAGACAGCTCCGACATGACCCTGGTGGCGGTCGGCCCGCACGGTGGCCGGATCGACTGGAGTGGCACCCTGAGCCTTGTGCCGATCGCCTCCGAAGGCACCCTGAAAGTAACCGAAGGCAAGATGAAAGCCTTCTGGCCCTATGTCCGCGATGCCGTACCGCTGGTCCTGGAAGAAGGTGTCATCAGCCTCGACACTCACTACAAGCTGAACCTGTCGAAGGAAACCGAACTGCTGCTCGACAACACCTCGGTCAGCATCGCACCGTTCGCCATCAAGGCGCCGGATGGCCGGCCATTGGCGCGCCTGGCACGGTTGGATGTCAGCGAAACCTCGATCGACCTGGCCAAACAACTGGTCACCGTGGGCAAGATCCGCAGCGAAAAACTGGAAACCTGGGCAGCCCTGGAGGCTGATGGCCAACTCGACTGGCAAAAGCTGTTTGCCAGCCAGCCGGCCAAGGCAACGCCGAAAGAAAAAGCCGAACCTGCGGCAGCCGAGCCTGACAAACAGGCACAAGCAGCGGCGGCCGAGCCAGGAAAACCCTGGCAGGTCCTGCTCAAGGACGTGCAATTACGTAACTACCAGGTGCATCTGGCCGACCGCTCGCAGAAGGAGCCGGTAGCGCTGGATGTCGGCCCGCTGAATCTCGACCTGCAGAACTTCGATAGCCTCAACCAGTCACCTTTCAACCTCAAGCTCGATACCGGTGTGGGTAAATCAGGCAAGCTGCAAGCCGCCGGTGAAGTCAATCTGGCGCCCATAACCGCGAAGCTCAAAGTCAGCACCCAGGATATCGACCTGCGCATCGCCCAGGTCTATATCAGCCCGTTCATTCGCCTGGAGCTGCGCAGTGGCATGCTCGGCAGTGACCTCAACGTCAATCTCAGCAACGTGGAACCGTTGGCCTTCAGCATCGACGGCAAGGCCCAGGTCAACCAACTGCATACCCTGGACACCATCAAGGACCGCGACTTCGTCAAATGGCAGCAGCTCACCCTTGATGGTTTGTCTTACCGCCACGGTGATGCCCTGAGCATCGGCAAAGTCAGCCTGAAGCAACCCTACGCGCGCTTCATGATCAACGAAGACCGTACCACCAACGTTGATGACTTGCTGATCCCGCAGCCCGCCACCGCGCAATCCAGTGCCCAGGCGAAAGCGAAGGCACCGGCCAGCAGCGACAAGCCACTGGGCATCCGCATCGGCGCAATCGACATCAACGATGGCTCGGCGAACTTCGCCGACTTCAGCCTGACCCCCAACTTCGCCACCGCCATCCAGCAGCTCAACGGCCAGATTGGCACCATCGATAACCGCCAGCCGAAACCGGCCAAAGTTGACATCAAGGGCAAGGTCGATCGCTATGCGCCAGTGACCATCAAAGGCGCGCTGAACCCCTTCGACCCGATGGCAAGTCTGGATATCGCCACCAGCTTCAAACGCGTCGAGCTGACCACCCTGACGCCTTACTCGGGCAAATTTGCCGGGTTCCGCATCCGCAAGGGCCGACTGAACATCGATCTGCACTACATCATCACTCAGGGCAGGCTCAAGGCCGAGAACAAGGTGGTGGTCGAGCAACTGCAACTGGGCGAGAAAGTCGACAGTCCGGATGCGGTGGACCTGCCGATCCGCCTTGCAGTGGCCTTGCTCAAGGATACCGAGGGCAAGATCTCCATCGAACTGCCGGTTACCGGTGACCTCAACGATCCCCAGTTCAGCGTCATGCCCATCGTCTGGCAGACCCTGCGCAACCTGGTACTGCGCGCTGCCCAGGCACCGTTCAAGTTCATCGGCGGCCTGATCAGCGGTGGCGATGCCCAGGACCTTGGCAGCGTTGCCTTTGCCGCTGGCTCCAGTGATCTGGCAGCCGATGCCCAGAGCGCACTCGACAAGCTGGCAGCCGCGCTCAAGGAACGCCCTGCCCTGCGTCTGGAGATCGAAGGCACCAGCGCCCAGAGCAGCGACGGGCCGCTGATTGCCCAGCAGCGCCTGGAGCGTGAATACCAGAGCACCTATTACAAGATTCTCCAGCGTCGCGGTGACAAGGTGCCGGCTCAGGCGTCCGACCTGAAAGTCCCGGATGGCGATAAGCCGGCAATGCTTGAAGGCATCTATCGCACCCGTATGAAGAAGCAGCCGCCCGCCGAGTGGGAACAGCTGGACCGCGAACAGCGCACCACGCAGTTACGTGACGCGGTGCTCAAGTCCTGGGGTGAAAGTGCGCTGCTGCTACGCCAGCTGGGTCAGGCTCGGGCCAGCAGCATCAAGGACTACCTGGTCGACAAGGCCAAGCTGGAAGATGATCGGGTGTATTTCATCGATGCCAGCCTCGGCCAGGCGGAAGCAGATGGGCGGGTAATCACACCGCTGCATCTGGATGCCGAATAGCCTTCCCACAACAAAGAAGCCCCGGCAACCAGTGCCGGGGCTTTGAGTGACCAAGTCCTTTTGGTCTTTCGCATGAACCTGTAAAGGTCAGCGATTCGGGACAAACTCTTCTGGTCAGTCGGTTTTCAGGCCATCAGCCGAAACCGCCTTAACGCCATCGATCTTCTTGGTGATCATAACTGCCGTGTCTTTCTGCGACTTGGTCAGAGCAGTATCGGAAGACAGGGAAACCACGCCTTTATTGGTTTCTACCTTGATGTCGGTGCCTGGAATACCTTTTTCGGTCATCAGGTCGGATTTGACCTTGGTGGTGATC
Source organism: Pseudomonas sp. GZD-222 (assembly GCF_049310525.1). NCBI lineage: Bacteria > Pseudomonadati > Pseudomonadota > Gammaproteobacteria > Pseudomonadales > Pseudomonadaceae > Pseudomonas > Pseudomonas sp. GZD-222. Next base: position 21,780 of record NZ_JBMOWO010000135.1, on the reverse strand, counting down.
CAGGTGTCTTTGGTCGCTTCTGTTGCCTGAGTCATTTCACCGGCAGCAAGGGTCAGCGGAGCCTGGGCAGGCTGTTGGGCGAATGCCGCGTTAGCCAGGGTCAGAGTCAGGGCGGTGGCAGTAGCGGCAGCAATAGCGAACTTCTTCATACGAGACACTCCTGTTTTTCGAAAAGTCTGCGCCGTAAGTCCTGGCAGCAGGGGTATGACTACCGTTGCAGGGCCTGTGCCAGTTTTCGCCATTAATTATTCCCTTATAAATCAATACATTACGAGATCACGCAAAAGCCGCAGTCGTGCAATTTGCAAGGCCTGGCAAAATCCTGCATGCAAGATGCAAGTCCGCAAGACAATTACTGCAGGCATAAAAAAAGGACCCCGGAGGGTCCTTTTCTTTACGCTACGTTCTTAGACGCCGGATGCCTTGGCAGCGGCAACGTCCTTGATCGACAGCTTGATACGACCGCGGTTGTCCACGTCCAGTACCAGTACTTCAACTTCCTGACCTTCTTTCAGGATGTCGGTCACTTTCTCAACGCGAGCATCGCTCAGCATGGAGATGTGAACCAGACCGTCCTTGCCCGGCAGGATGTTGACGAAGGCACCGAAGTCAACGATGCGCTCGACTTTACCGACATAGATCTTGCCGATTTCAGCTTCAGCGGTGATGCTCAGAACGCGCTGACGAGCAGCTTCAGCGGCTTCTTTGGTTTCACCGAAGATCTTGATCGAGCCGTCGTCTTCGATATCGATCGAAGCCTTGGTTTCTTCACAGATGGCACGAATGGTCGCGCCGCCTTTGCCGATAACGTCACGGATCTTGTCGGTGTCGATCTTCATGGCGATCATGGTCGGAGCATTTTCCGACAGCTCGCTACGCGATTGACCAATGATCTGGTTCATCTGACCGAGGATGTTCAGGCGCGCTTCCAGGGCCTGGCCCAGGGCGATTTCCATGATCTCTTCGGTGATGCCGTTGATCTTGATGTCCATCTGCAGCGCGGTAACACCTTTGGCGGTACCCGCTACTTTGAAGTCCATGTCGCCCAGGTGGTCTTCGTCACCGAGGATGTCGGTCAGGATGGCGAACTTCTCGCCTTCTTTAACCAGACCCATGGCGATACCGGCCACTGGTGCCTTCATCGGTACACCGGCGTCCATCAGGGCCAGGGAAGCGCCACAGACCGAAGCCATGGAGCTGGAACCGTTGGACTCGGTGATTTCCGATACGACACGGATGGTGTACGGGAACACGTCAGCGGCAGGCAGCATGGCCTGAACCGAACGACGGGCCAGACGGCCGTGACCGATTTCACGACGACCAGCGCCGCCCATGCGACCACACTCGCCCACCGAGAACGGAGGGAAGTTGTAGTGCAGCATGAAGGGGTCTTTCTTCTCGCCTTCGAGGGTGTCCAGCAGCTGGGCGTCACGGGCAGTACCCAGGGTCGCAACGACCAGGGCCTGGGTTTCGCCACGGGTGAACAGCGCCGAACCGTGAGTCTTCGGCAGAACGCCGACTTCGATGTTCAGCGGACGAACAGTCTTGGTGTCGCGGCCGTCGATACGTGGCTTGCCGTTAACGATGTTTTCGCGAACGGTGCGGTATTCGATTTCACCGAAGATCTCTTTGACTTCGCCAGCCGATGGCTGGCCTTCTTCACCGGAGAACTTGGCAATCGCCTGATCGCGCAGTTCGCCCAGGCGAGCATAACGGTCGGCCTTGACGGTGATGGTGTAAGCCTGGGAAACCGCTTCGCCCAGTTCAGCGCGAATGGCGCTCAGCAGGGAAGTGTTCTCAGCCTTGGCAGTCCAGTCCCAGGTAGGCTTGGCAGCTTCGGCGGCCAGCTCTTTGACAGCCTGGATAACAGCCTGGAATTCGTCGTGGGCGAACAGTACGGCGCCCAGCATCTGGTCTTCGGTCAGCTCTTTGGCTTCCGATTCAACCATCAGTACGGCGTCGGAAGTACCGGCAACGACCATGTCCAGGCTAGAGGCAGCCAGTTGCTCGTAAGTCGGGTTCAGCAGGTAGCCGGTGCTTTCGTGGAAAGCAACGCGCGCGGCACCGATCGGGCCTTCGAACGGAATGCCGGAGATAGCCAGGGCAGCCGAGGTACCGATCATCGCAGCGATGTCCGGATCGGTCTTCTTGCTGGTGGAAACGACGGTGCAGACAACCTGCACTTCGTTCATGAAGCCTTCTGGGAACAGCGGACGGATCGGACGGTCGATCAGACGCGAGGTCAGGGTTTCTTTCTCGGAAGGACGGCCTTCACGCTTGAAGAAACCACCAGGGATTTTGCCGGCGGCGTAGGTCTTTTCCTGATAGTGAACGGACAGGGGGAAGAAGCCTTTGCCTGGATCGGCCTGTTTGGCACCGACCACGGTCACCAGTACGGTGACATCGTTGTCGACGGTGACCAATACGGCGCCGGACGCTTGACGAGCAATACGGCCCGTCTCGAGGGTAACGGTCGATTGACCGAACTGGAATTTCTTGATTACCGGGTTCACGGTTTCCTACCTTCTTCAGTGGCTCTGGGGGAACTGGTTCTTGCGAATTCTTGGGCAGAACAGGGAATCGGCCCTGTTGGCAGTCCAGATAAAACTAGAGGTTGGAAGCCTGCCCTGCCGTTGCGGAAAACCGCTCAGGCGAGACAGACAGCCAACCTCATAGATACGCGCGGCGTGCTCATCGCTGCCAATGCCAGGCACTGGAAGCGATGAATGCAGCACGCCGTGCACACCACTGGCCAGGCCGCTATTAGCGACGCAGACCCAGGCGACCGATCAGGGCGCTGTAACGAGTGGTGTCTTTGCCCTTCAGGTAGTCCAGCAGCTTACGACGCTGGTTAACCATGCGGATCAGACCACGACGGGAGTGGTGGTCTTTGCCGTTGGCCTTGAAGTGGCCTTGCAGCTTGTTGATGTTGGCGGTCAGCAGTGCAACTTGCACTTCTGGGCTACCGGTGTCACCGGCGGCTTGCTGGTATTCGCCAACGATCTTTGCTTTTTCTTCAACGCTGAGTGCCATCTGGCTTCTCCAAATCAAGGGAAACCGAACAAACGGTTTCCAATAGGCCAGGGACAAATCCCTGTATTCATAAAGTGAGGCATGACCATGCCTATTAACAGCCATCCTCTTTACCACCAGTGCCAGGCCAGAGCCTGATACCGAAGGTTTCGATCATTCCGACCGAATCAAGCGACGTGGCGCAATGCGCCCGTCTTCGCTCACTTCACCGATACCAATGAAGCGACCGTTGTGATCTTGCACCCGAACCATGCCGAATTTCGGCGCCTCGGGGGCTCTTACCGGCTGACCATGCAACCAGTAGAACGCGCTGTGCTCGGAAAACTGCAGCAGCGGCCAGTCTTGCAAACCGCTGTCCGACGGCATCAGGAAACGGTCAACCGCTTCGTTGCCACCTTCGGCGTGGACCGCTTCGAGTTCTTCGAGGGTCACGGTCTGGGCCAGCTCAAAGGGCCCTGCGTGGGTGCGACGCAGTTCGGCGACATAAGCGCCACAACCGAGCTGCTCGCCGATATCTTCGACCAGCGTACGGATGTAGGTACCTTTGCTGCAGCCGACCGACAGTCGAACACGGGTGCCTTCGCACTCGAGCAATTCCAAGCGGTTAATAGTAACAGAACGCGCCTCGCGCTCCACTACTTCCCCGGCACGCGCGAGCTTGTACAGCGGCTGGCCGTCGCGTTTGAGGGCCGAGTACATCGGCGGTATCTGACTGATTTCACCACGAAATTGTGGCAGAACAGCTTCAACATCGGCGCGACCAACGGTCACGTCGCGAGACTTGACCACTTCGCCCTCGGCATCGCCGGTGGTGGTGGTCTGCCCCAATTGCATGACCGTCTCGTAACCCTTGTCGGAGTCGAGCAGGTACTGGGAGAACTTGGTGGCCTCACCGAAGCACAGCGGCAGCACGCCACTGGCCAGCGGGTCGAGGCTGCCGGTGTGGCCGGCCTTCTCGGCATTGAGCAGCCAGCGAACCTTTTGCAAGGCCGCATTGGAGGTAAACCCCAACGGCTTGTCGAGCAGGATGATGCCACTGACGTTACGACGGATACGCTTGACCTGGGCCACCGCTTACTCCTTGGTGTCCAGGGGCGTGTCGGAAGCCTGGTGCAGCTTGTCTTCGGCGACTGCGCGTTCGATCAGGGCCGACAGGTGGGCACCGCGACTGATGCTTTCGTCATAGTGGAAATGCAATTGCGGCACACTGCGCAGCTGCATTTCCTTGCCCAGGTGCACGCGCAGGAAACTGGCCGCGCCGTTGAGCACCTTGAGGGTCTGCTTGATGTCGTCTGCGCCTTCCTGGCCCATGGAGGTGATGAACACCTTGGCATGGCCAACATCGCGGCTAACATCCACAGCGGTAATAGTGACCACGCCGACGCGCGGGTCTTTGACTTCACGACGGATCAACTGGGCCAGCTCGCGCTGAATCTGATCGCCAATGCGTTGGGTACGGCTATATTCTTTTGCCATTTTTGCTACCTGTAACTAAAGCGGCAAACGCCCGACCAGGCTTGAGCCTGACCGGGCGTTGCGTTCAGAGGCACTGGCGACCGCCTTGCGACGGGCGTTTCGCGCCTCCCATGCTCGATGCTTAGAGCGTACGAGCCACTTGGACTTTCTCGAAGACTTCGATCTTGTCGCCGACCTTGACGTCGTTGTAGCTCTTCACGCCGATACCGCATTCCATGCCGGCACGTACTTCGGACGCATCGTCCTTGAAGCGACGCAGCGATTCCAGCTCGCCTTCGAAGATCACCACGTCTTCGCGCAGTACGCGAATCGGACGGTTGCGGTAAACCACACCCTCGGTGACCATGCAGCCAGCAATGGCGCCGAACTTCGGCGAACGGAATACATCACGCACTTCGGCGATACCCAGGATGTTCTCGCGAACATCGCTGCCGAGCATACCGGTCAGGGCTTTCTTGACGTCTTCAATGATGTCGTAGATTACGTTGTAGTAACGCATATCCAGACCTTCCTGCTCGACGATCTTGCGCGCGCCGGCATCGGCACGCACGTTGAAGCCGAACAGTACTGCATTGGAAGCCAGGGCCAGGTTGGCGTCGCTCTCGGTGATACCACCGACACCGCCACCAATCACGCGAACCTGTACTTCGTCGTTGCCCAGACCACTCAGAGAGCCCTGCAGAGCCTCGAGAGAACCACGTACATCGGACTTGAGCACGATGTTGAGGGTTTTCTTCTCTTCCTGGCCCATGTTCTCGAAAATGTTCTCGAGCTTGCCAGCATGTGCGCGAGCCAGTTTGACTTCGCGGAACTTGCCTTGACGGAACAGGGCAACTTCGCGGGCCTTCTTCTCGTCAGCCACTACCGACAGCTCGTCACCGGCATCCGGGGTGCCGTCCAGGCCGAGAATCTCGACCGGGATTGCCGGACCGGCTTCCTTAACAGGCTTGCCGTTTTCGTCGAGCATGGCCCGTACACGGCCGTAGTTCGAACCGCACAGGACCATGTCGCCTTGACGCAGGGTACCGTCTTGAACCAGCACGGTAGCTACCGGGCCGCGGCCCTTGTCCAGACGCGATTCGACGACCACACCACGACCCGGGGCCGACGGAGTAGCCTTGAGTTCGAGGATCTCGGCTTGCAGCAGAACAGCTTCAAGCAGCTCGTCAACACCGGTACCCATCTTCGCCGAAACCTTGACGAACGGCGTGTCACCACCCCATTCCTCGGAAGTGACGCCTTCGACGGACAGCTCGTTGCGGATACGATCCAGATCAGCACCTGGCTTGTCGATCTTGTTCACTGCAACAACCAGTGGAACGCCAGCTGCCTTGGCATGCTGAACGGCTTCACGGGTTTGCGGCATCACACCGTCGTCCGCCGCGACCACGAGGATCACGATGTCGGTGGCCTTGGCACCACGAGCACGCATCGCGGTGAACGCGGCGTGACCAGGGGTGTCGAGGAAAGTGACCATACCGCGGTCAGTTTCAACGTGGTAGGCACCGATGTGCTGAGTAATACCACCGGCTTCGCCAGCGGCTACCTTGGCACGACGTATGTAGTCGAGCAGCGAGGTCTTACCGTGGTCAACGTGGCCCATTACGGTCACGACCGGCGCACGGGCGAAGGTCTCACCTTCGAACTTCAGCGATTCTGCCAGGGAGTCTTCCAGGGCGGTATCACTGACCAGGGTAACCTTGTGGCCCAGCTCTTCAGCAACCAGTTGAGCGGTCTCGCGATCGAGCACCTGGTTGATGGTCACCGGAGTGCCCAGCTTGAACATGAACTTGACGACTTCAGCGCCCTTGACGGACATCTGGTTGGCCAGATCGGAAACGGTGATGGTCTCGCCGATCTGTACGTCGCGGATAACCGGACCAGTCGGGCTTTGGAAACCATGGGCATTGCGCTTCTTCGGCTTGCCCTTGCCACGACCACCACGACGGAAGCCATCGCTTTCTTCGTCGGTAGTACGCGGAGCGGCACGCGGGGTTGGCGCCTTTTCCTTTTCCTTGACCTTGACCGAAACACGCGGTGCTTCGTTGCGGCGCTCGCCACCACGACGATCGTCGTCACGGGACTTGTCGCTACGACGCACGTCGTCTTTCTTGCGCTCGGCAACAGGTGCCGGCGCTGCGTCAGCAGCAGCGATTACCGGGGCAGGAGCCGGGGCAACCGGGGCAGCGGCAGCAGGCGCTGCAGTCGGCTGGCGACGCGCTTCTTCATCGGCACGCTGACGCGATTCGGCATCGGCCTTCTCACGCGCAGCATTTTCAGCTGCACGGCGCTCTTCCAGCTCACGTTTCTGCTCGGCCTGGATTTCTTCAGGGCTGCGCTGAACGAATACTTTCTTCTTGCGTACTTCTACGCTGATGCTCTTGCTACCGGCAACACGCAGGGTGCTGGTGGTTTTGCGCTGCAAGGTAATCTTGCGCGGCTCTTCCACCTTAGCCTTGTGGCTGCTCTTCAAATGAGCCAGCAGAGCCTGCTTCTCATTATCGGTCACTACTTGACCGGCGTCGGTGTGCGGCAGACCTGCCTCACGCATCTGCTGCAGCAGGCGCTCTACCGGTGCAGCGACCTCTTGGGCCAATTCTTTCACCGTGACTTGCGTCATGCACTTCTCTCCTCAGGCCGCGCCTAATTACTCGAACCAATGGGCTCGGGCGGCCATGATCAACTTGCCGGCACGCTCTTGGTCGATGCCGTCGATGTCGAGCAGGTCGTCAATCGACTGCTCGGCCAGGTCTTCGCGGGTAACTACGCCGCGCACCGCCAGTTCCATCGCCAAATCCTTGTCCATACCCTCAAGCGAGAGCAGGTCTTCGGCCGGATGGGCGTCTGCCAGCTTTTCCTCAGTAGCGATGGCTTTGGTCAACAAACGATCCTTGGCACGAGCACGAAGCTCATTGACGATGTCTTCGTCAAAGCCGTCGATGTTGAGCATTTCTTCCAACGGTACGTAGGCAATCTCTTCCAGGCTGGTGAAGCCTTCATCGACCAGCACCTGTGCCAGCTCTTCGTCGACTTCCAGCTCGTCGATGAAGTTGCGCAGGATGTCACCGGTTTCAGCTTGCTGCTTGGCCTGGATGTCCGATTCGGTCATCACGTTCAAAGTCCAGCCGGTCAACTGGCTGGCAAGACGCACGTTCTGGCCACCACGGCCGATCGCTTGGGCCAGGTTGTCGGCACCCACAGCGATGTCCATGGCGTGGGCATCTTCATCGACGATGATCGCCGCGACTTCAGCCGGCGACATTGCGTTGATGACGAACTGTGCAGGGTTGTCGTCCCACAGGACGATGTCCACACGTTCGCCGCCCAGTTCACCGGACACTGCCTGGACTCGCGAACCGCGCATGCCGATGCAGGCACCCTGCGGGTCGATGCGCTTGTCCTTGGAGCGTACGGCGATTTTGGCACGCGAACCCGGATCACGGGATGCGGCCATGACTTCGATCAGGCCCTCGGCGATTTCCGGCACTTCGATGCGGAACAGTTCGATCAGCATCTGTGGCGCGGTACGCGACAGGATCAGCTGTGGGCCACGGTTCTCGGTGCGAATTTCCTTGAGCAGAGCGCGCAGGCGCACACCGACACGGAAAGTCTCGCGAGAGATGATGTCTTCACGGGCCAGCAACGCTTCGGCGTTGTTGCCCAGGTCAACGATGACGTTGTCACGGGTGACCTTTTTGACGGTACCGGAGATGATCTCGCCCAGTCGTTCGCGATAGGCATCTACTACCTGGGCGCGCTCGGCTTCACGGACCTTCTGGACGATGACTTGCTTGGCGGTCTGGGCGGCGATACGACCGAACTCGATCGATTCGATCTTCTCTTCGATTACGTCACCGACTTTCGCTTCAGGATGAGTCTCCTGAATCTTCGCCGGCCAGACTTCGATTGCAGGATCATCCAGATCCTTTTCTTCGACGACTGTCCAGCGACGGAAGGTTTCGTAGCTACCGGTGTGGCGATTGATTTCCACACGCAGGTCGACTTCGTCGTCAAAACGTTTTTTGGTTGCAGTGGCCAGAGCCACTTCCAGCGCTTCAAAAATTACGCCGGCCGGTACGCCCTTTTCGTTGGATACCGACTCAACAACCAGCAGTACTTCTTTGCTCATCGTACGCCTCGCCTTTCGCAAGCCATTGGATCCGCGCGGTCCGCGGGATCCGGCACGTCTCAGTCAAAACTGGGAATAATGTTGGCCTTGTCGATCGAATCGATCGGCAACAGGAACTCTTGGTTGTCTACCTGGACAACCACATCCTGCTCCTCCACGCCACGGAGAAGGCCCTGAAAGTTACGACGACCTTCAAAGGGCGTACGCAGCTTGATCTTCACTTGTTCGCCGGCATGCGAAGCAAACTGTTCCAAAGTGAACAGCGGGCGTTCCATGCCAGGAGAGGACACTTCAAGGGTGTACTCGGAACTGATCGGATCTTCGACATCGAGAACACCGCTGATCTGACGACTGACAATCGCGCAGTCATCAACCAGGATTCCATCCTCTTTATCGATATAGATACGCAGTACCGAATGTTTGCCTTGAGAGATGAATTCGATCCCCCAGCATTGATAGCCAAGAGCCTCGACCACCGGGGCCAACAAGGCCTGCAACTGTTCTAGCTTGCTCGACACCTGAACCCCCTCGTGCATGCTATGCAAATAAAAAATGGGCAAAGCGCCCATCCCTGATACGCCGTTGAATACCGGCGCTATGACTGTTCAGCCAAGAAAAAGCCCCTGAAAAAGGGGCTCCGCTGAAACTGGTTGCGGGGGCTGGATTTGAACCAACGACCTTCGGGTTATGAGCCCGACGAGCTACCAGACTGCTCCACCCCGCGACAAAGCTGGGGCGAAAGTATACGACCGAACCCTGTTAGGGTCAATCTAACCTCCACCTACAAGAAAGCCCGCTGTAGCGGGCTGTCTTGTTTCAATTGGTACCGAGAAGGGGACTCGAACCCCTACACCCTATGGGCACAACCACCTCAAGGTTGCGTGTCTACCAATTCCACCACCTCGGCAATACTACTTTGAAACCCGTTACTTCTGCTCTTGGGCTGGAGGAACATCGCCAGTATTAGTGGCTCCGCTCTTCTGCTCCTGGAGCACCGGTACATCATCTGTTGCCGGTTTTTGCTGCTTCACTTCCAACACTGCTGGATCTGGCAACCCTACTTGAGTCAGCTCATGAGCTTTCTCTTTAGCAAAGTATCCTAACCCAAGAGCAGTTAAGAAGAAAGAGGCAGCTAGTATAGCAGTAAACTTACTCAGAAAGGTAGCAGAACCTTGGCTTCCGAACACAGTATTTGAAGCACCTGCGCCGAAAGATGCACCCGCTTCCGCACCTTTACCCTGTTGCAGCAACACCAGCACTACCAAACCCAGTGCGCCCAACAGATGAAACACAACGATGACTGTTTCCAGCATTTTTCAGTTTCCTGCGGCGCGACAAATTGCACCGAATTCGTCTGCGTTCAGGGACGCCCCACCAATCAGGCCCCCATCGATATCCGGCATGCCGAACAGTTCAGCCGCATTGGCCGCCTTCACGCTGCCGCCGTATAGAAGCCGCACATTCTTCGCGACTTCGGCATTCTCTGCCGCCAGCTGAGCGCGGATGGCTGCATGCACATCCTGAGCTTGCTGTGGCGTGGCCGTCAGACCCGTACCAATGGCCCATACAGGCTCATAAGCAATCACCGCTTGGGTGAAGGCATCAACACCGAACGCTTCGATGATGCTACCCAACTGACGCCCGACAATCTCAAGCGTTTTACCCGCTTCGCGCTCTTCGAGGGTTTCCCCTACGCAGAACACCGGCTTCAAACCACAAGCCTGTGCCGCAGCGAACTTGCGATTAAGCACTTCGTCGTTCTCGCCAATGATCTGGCGGCGCTCGGAGTGCCCAATCAGTACCAGCTCGCAACCTGCCTCAGCCAGTTGACTCGGTGCAATTTCACCGGTCAGTGCGCCTTGCTCAGGCTGTACCGCAGAATTCTGAGCGCCTACAGTGATCGACTTGCCCTGCAATCCATCAACCACTTGATTGATGTACAGCGAGGGAGGAAACACCGCGACCTCAACACCGCTCGGCAAGGCCTGATTACTCAAGCTCTTGATCAGCTCAGCGACGCTGGCGCGGGTACCGTGCATCTTCCAGTTACCAGCTACCATAGGGCGACGCATGCTGTACCTCGTCGGTCAAAGTGGGCGCAGATGTTACCCAACCAAATCACTGCTGGCAAGCGTATTTCAAACGCAAACATCACTTACCAGTTTTGCCAGGGTTTCGGCATGGGCGCGAACCTGACTTTCGTCGTCGCCCTCGACCATTACCCGCACCAAAGGCTCTGTTCCGGACTTGCGCAACAACACGCGACCACGCCCGGCCATTTCCTCGGTTACCCGGGCAGAGGCTTCTTTCACCGCCGGATGCTCCAGCGGGTCGACCTTGCTTGCGCCGAAGCGCACATTGATCAGGACCTGTGGGCACTTGCGCAGGGCCTGACGAGCCTGAGCAAGGGTCTCACCGCGACGCTTGAGGGCCATCAGCACCTGCAGCGCAGCAATGATCGCATCACCGGTGGTGGTGTGGTTGAAGCAAACCACATGCCCCGAGTTCTCGCCGCCGAGCACCCATTCGCGCTCCAGCAGCTCGGCCATCACGTAGCGGTCACCTACTTTGGCACGCACGAAGGGGATATCCAGGTCCTTGAGCGCCAGCTCCAGGCCCAGGTTGCTCATCAGGGTGCCAACCACCCCGCCCTGCAACTTGCCACGCTCCTGCAGGTCACGGGCGATGATGAACAGCAACTCATCGCCATCGACGATCGCACCGGTATGGTCAACCATCAGCACCCGGTCGCCGTCGCCATCGAAGGCAATACCCAGGTCGGCATGACCGACCAGAACTGCTGCCTGCAGCGACTCGATATGAGTCGAGCCACAGCCTTCATTGATGTTCAGACCGTCCGGCTGCGCCGACAGCACCGTGACATCGGCGCCGAGCTCGCGGAACACACTTGGCGCCACCTTGTAGGTAGCACCGTGAGCACAGTCGACCACCAGCTTGAGGCCCGCAAAATCGGTACTGGTCGGTACACTGCTCTTGCAGAATTCGATATAGCGCCCGGCTGCGTCGTTGATTCGCGAGACCTTGCCCAGCTTGCTGGACTCGACCACGGTCATTGGCTGATCGAGCAACTCTTCGATCATCAGCTCAACTTCGTCCGGCAACTTGGTGCCCTGGCCGGAGAAGAACTTGATGCCGTTGTCGTCATGAGGATTGTGCGAGGCACTGATGACAATGCCTGCTTCAGCATGGAACGTGCGGGTCAAATAGGCGATTGCCGGGGTCGGCATTGGCCCAAGCAGCATCACATCTGCACCTGCGGCGGAAAGACCGGCCTCCAGGGCTGACTCGAACATGTAACCGGAAATACGTGTGTCCTTGCCGACCAGCACCCGACAGGCACCCTGTTTGCGAAACGCCATGCCCGCGGCCCAGCCGAGCTTGAGCATGAAATCAGGGGTGATCGGGTATTCACCGACGCGGCCACGAATACCGTCGGTACCAAAATATTTTCTGCTCATAGATGCTCCATCACGCTTATTCGGCGGTTTGAACCGCTGCAATCATCCGCACTACATCGGCGGTTTCGGCGACATCGTGAACACGCAGGATGCTCGCACCCTTGGTCATCGCCAACGCAGCCAATGCCAGGCTGCCGTAGAGTCGCTGTTCGACCGGACGATCAAGGGTCTGTCCGATCATGCTCTTGCGCGAAACACCCACCAACAATGGGCGGCCAAGGCGATACAGGAACTCCATGTGTTTAAACAGGCTGAGGTTGTGCGCAAGCGTCTTGGCAAAACCGAAGCCCGGATCGAGGATGATCCGTTCGGCATCAATACCCACCGCCGCACATGCCACCATCCTTTGCTCAAGATAGCTCGCCACTTCGACGGTGACATCTTCGTAATGAGGATTGTCCTGCATGTCGCCCGGTTCGCCACGCATATGCATAAGGCACACCGGCAAGCCGGTTGCCGCTGCCGCATCCAGGGCGCCATCACGACTGAGTGAACGAACATCGTTGATCAAGCCAGCACCGAGCCTGGCCGACTCGCGAATAACCGCGGGCGTCGAGGTGTCGACTGAGATTACCACGTCCAGCTCGCGATTGATCGCTTCGACCATCGGCGCTACCCGCTCCAACTCTTCGAGCACAGAAACCGCCCTGGCACCAGGCCGGGTGGATTCACCGCCTATATCGATCAGGGTTGCACCGGCTGCGACCATTGCCTCGGCATGACGCAGCGCTGCATCCCGCTGATTGAAGCGGCCGCCGTCGGAGAAGGAATCGGGAGTGATATTGAGAATACCCATGACATGGGTACGGGACAAATCAAGAACCCGGTTGCCGCAAGGCAACCGGGTTGGGTACTGCTGTGAGGTCATAAGAGCCCTTAGATTTGCGCCGCTGGGCCGCCGATCGGCGATTCCGGACGATCACCTTGCTGCGCAGGGGTGCCCGAAGTGCCTGATCCACCTTCCCAGTCACGCGGCTCACGTGGAGTGCGACCAGCCATGATGTCGTCGATCTGCTCGGCATCGATGGTTTCGTACTTCATCAAGGCATCGGCCATCGCATCAAGCTTGTCACGGTTGTCCGTGAGGATCTGCCTGGCAGTGGCGTAGCACTGATCGATGATGCTGCGCACCTCGGAATCGATCAGCTTGGCGGTTTCACCCGAGACGCTAGCGTGCTGGGAACCGGCACTGCGACCCAGGAACACCTCGCCTTCTTCCTCGGCATACATCAGCGGACCGAGTTTTTCAGACAATCCCCACTTGGTAACCATGTTTCGGGCAATCTGACTGGCACGCATGATGTCGTTGGAGGCGCCGGTAGTCACACCGTCAAAACCAAGGGTCATTTCCTCAGCGATACGACCGCCATACAGCGAGCAGATCTGGCTGATCAACGCACGCTTGGACAGGCTGTAACGGTCCTCCTCCGGGAGGAACATGGTGACACCCAGGGCACGACCACGCGGAATGATCGAAACCTTGTAGACCGGGTCATGCTCAGGCACAACGCGACCGACGATGGCGTGACCGGCTTCGTGATAGGCGGTGTTCTGCTTCTCTTTCTCGGACATGACCATGGATTTGCGCTCGGCACCCATCATGATCTTGTCTTTGGCCAGCTCGAACTCTTTCATCTCGACAACACGTTTGCCACCACGAGCAGCGAACAGCGAAGCCTCGTTGACCAGGTTGGCAAGGTCAGCACCGGAGAAACCAGGGGTACCACGGGCGATAACCGCAGGATTGACGTTCTCGCCGACCGGCACCTTGCGCATGTGTACTTTGAGGATCTGTTCACGACCGCGGATATCCGGCAGCCCGACCACAACCTGACGGTCGAAACGACCAGGACGCAGCAGCGCCGGATCGAGCACGTCCGGACGGTTGGTCGCGGCGATAACGATGATGCCGTCGTTCATTTCGAAGCCGTCCATCTCTACCAGCAACTGGTTGAGAGTCTGCTCACGCTCGTCGTGACCACCGCCCATGCCGGCGCCACGGTGGCGACCAACGGCGTCGATCTCGTCGATGAAGATAATGCACGGTGCGTGTTTCTTGGCCTGCTCGAACATGTCGCGAACACGGCTGGCACCAACACCGACGAACATTTCGACGAAGTCGGAACCGGAGATAGTGAAGAACGGCACCTTGGCTTCACCGGCAATGGCCTTTGCCAGCAGGGTTTTACCGGTACCCGGTGGGCCGACCATCAGCACGCCACGAGGAATACGACCGCCCAGGCGCTGGAACTTGCCTGGATCGCGCAGGAACTCTACCAGTTCGCCGACTTCTTCCTTGGCTTCGTCGCAACCCGCGACATCGGCCAGGGTGGTCTTGACCTGGTCTTCGGACAGCAGGCGCGCCTTGCTCTTGCCGAAACTCATCGGCCCGCCCTTGCCGCCTGCACCACCTTGCATCTGGCGCATGAAGAACATGAATACGGCAATGATCACCAGGATCGGGAAGCTCGCGACCAGCAGCTGGGTCCAGATGGACTGTTGCTCAGGCTGCTTGCCTTCAACCACGACGTGGTTGTCGACCAGATCGCCGATCAGGCCGTTGTCTGCAATGGCAGGACGGATGGTCTTGAAGCTGTCGCCATCAGTGCGCTTGCCGGTAATGACATAGCCATCGACCGCTACGCGCTCGACCTTGCCATCCTTGACCTGCTGAATGAAGTCGGAATAGTTGAGGGTCTGCGGCTCATTCGGGCTGGAGAAGTTGTTCATCACCGTCACCAGGACAGCCGCGATGATCAACCACAGGATCAAGTTCTTTGCCATATCGTTCAATTAGCTACCCTCTGAAGCCGGCTGACGGCGCAGCCGTGCCTCGCATGATATTCACCGGCCTAACTTACTACATAACCTGCACATCTGCAGGCGCCGTCTGTAACCCTTTGTGAAACCTAGACTACACGATGTTCATCCAGGTCAGGCAGGACGGCCGATTGGAAATAACTATCGGACACCCTGAAAGCCACCAGCCTGAAGCCTTACTCGCCGCGATAACCGCGCGCCAGCATGTACTGCTCACGGGAGCGACCCCGCGAGGAATCCGGTTTGAGCATTATGATCTTGTCGAACTTTTTACGGGCATCTTTCAGATACACGTCAAATCCTTCGCCCTGGAAAATCTTGATCACAAAATCGCCACCGGGCTTGAGCACCCGGGCTGCCAGGTCGAGCGCCAGCTCGCAGAGGAACATGGCCTTGGGCATGTCCACGGCAGGCGTACCACTCATATTGGGGGCCATATCGGAAATCACAAGGTCTACATGTGAATTACCGACCGCCTCGAGAATCTGCGCCAGAACTTCATCCTGAGTAAAATCGCCACGAATGAAGGTGACATCCGGAATGCTGTCCATTTCCAGGATGTCAGAAGCAATCAGACGACCCTGACCGCCGATCAGACGGCTGGTCACCTGCGACCAGCCACCAGGGGCCGCGCCGAGGTCGATGACGCTCATGCCAGGGCGGATCAAACGGTACTTTTCCTGGATTTCCAGCAATTTATAGCTCGCACGCGAGCGATAACCATCCTTTTGCGCCTTTTTGACGTAAGGATCGTTGAAGTGTTCTTTCAGCCAGCCAAGGCTTGTCTTGGAACGCGCCACTGGGCACCTCGATGATTAGGGTCGTGATTAACTGGGCGGATCCACGGGCCCTCGGGTAAAATGGCCGCCATTTTTACAGAATCAGACACAAGGGTCAGATTATGCCGCTCAATAACGAGCAGAAGAAACAGTACAAATCCATTGGCCACGATCTGAAACCAGTTCTGATTGTGGCAGGCAATGGGCTGACTGAGGGCGTTATCGCCGAACTCGAACGCGCTCTGGCCGATCACGAACTGATCAAGGTCGAGATTCGTTCGGAAGACCGGGAAGAACGTGCTGCCGCAATCGCCGCGCTGTGCAAGGCCGGCCGCGCCGAACTGGTACAGACCATCGGCAAAAAGGCGCTGATCTACCGCCGCAACCCGCAGCCGAACAAGCAGCTGTCGAATATCCATCGCTACAAGTGATGGTCGCCGCGGTCAGTGGCGCGCTATGCGCGCCCTGCCCGGCACCGGCTGCATGACCAGCAGCAAGCCGGTAATACCCAGAACCAGATAACAGAACAACTGCCAGCGCAGCTCTTCGGGCAATCCCACGCGCACGGCAAAATACGCCATACACGCCAGCATCGCCATCAACAGCAACTGCCCTCGCATGTCCCGCCACAGACTGGACAGGCCCTGCGCCTGAACCAGCACCAACACCTGTACACCTGCGCAAAACGCCGCAAACGCCACCAGCAATGATGCCATCAGACTGCCAATATCTTCGATCAGCAGCGGCGCCAGGCCAACTTTACCCAACGCCGGCAGCAGACAGAAATGCAACATCCACAGGCCACCAACCCAGAACACCTGGGTCAGTTGCCAGATCACCGTGGCCGCAGCAAAGCCGCGGCGGCGGTCAGATGTGCTTGACTTCGACAATCTCGTACTCGACCGTCCCGCTTGGCGTCTTGATCACCACGGTATCACCCTCTTCCTTGCCAATGATGGCACGGGCGATCGGAGCGCCGACCGAGAGCTTGCCATTCTTGACGTCAGCTTCGTCCTCACCAACGATCTGGTAAGTCACCTGCTCGCCGGACTCGGTGTTTTCCAGGTCCACGGTGGTGCCAAAGATCACCTTGCCGGTGTGGGCAATGGTGGTGACATCGATCACGACCGAGTTCTGCAGACGACCTTCGATATCGCGGATACGCGCCTCGACCATACCCTGCTCTTCACGGGCAGCGTGGTACTCGGCATTCTCCTTGAGATCGCCCAGCTCGCGGGCTTCGCCAATGGCCTGACTCAGGCGCGGACGCTCGGTCTTGCTCAGGAAAAGGTGCTCTTCCTCCAGGGCGCGAGCGCCCTGGACGGTCATCGGGTACTTGGTAATGCTCATGCTTTGAGTCCTGCATGCAGATCCTGCAAGCGGCGAACGGTCTTTTCCGGACCAAATTTCAGCGCTTCACAGATGGCTTCACCGGCCGCAATGGTGGTGGTGCAGTAAATCTTGTGCTGCAACGCATTGCGACGAATCGAGTAGGAGTCAGCGATCGACTGACGACCTTCGGTGGTGTTGATGATCAGCGACACTTCGTCGTTCTTGATCATGTCGACCACGTGCGGACGACCTTCGGTCACCTTGTTCACGCGACGCACTTTCAGGCCAGCCGCTTCGATAACCTTGGCGGTACCGACGGTGGCAACCACTTCGAAGCCCAGGGCGATCAGGTCACGGGCAACGCCGGCCACTTGTGGCTTGTCGTCGTCACGCACGCTGATGAACGCGGTACCGCCGGTTGGCAGTACTTCGCTGGCACCCATCTGGGCCTTGGCGAAGGCTTCACCGAAGCTGTCGCCGACACCCATGACTTCACCGGTGGATTTCATCTCTGGGCCGAGGATCGGGTCAACACCCGGGAACTTGGCAAACGGGAACACCGCTTCTTTGACGCTGTAGAAGTTAGGAATGATTTCCTCGGTGAAACCGATTTCTTTCAGCGATTTACCGGCCATGACGCGCGCGGCGATCATCGCCAGCGATGTGCCGATGCACTTCGAGACGAAAGGCACGGTACGCGAAGCGCGCGGGTTGACTTCGATCACGTAGATCTTGTCGCCCTGCAGGGCCAGCTGAACGTTCATCAAGCCGACAACACCCAGCTCAAGCGCCATCTTCCTGACCTGCTCACGGACTTCGTCCTGAACATGGGCTGGCAGCGAGTACGGTGGCAGCGAGCAAGCCGAGTCACCGGAGTGAACACCCGCCTGTTCGATGTGCTGCATGATCGCGCCGATGACTACGTCCTTGCCGTCGCAGACCGCATCCACGTCCATCTCGATGGCGCAGTTGAGGAAGTGGTCGAGCAGCACCGGGCTGTCGTTGGAGACTTGTACCGCTTCACGCAGGTAGCGCTTGAGCTCGTCCAGCTCGTAGACGATTTCCATCGCACGGCCGCCCAGCACGTAGGACGGGCGCACCACCAGTGGGTAACCGATAACACCGGCGGCACGAATTGCTTCGTCTTCGCTGCGCACGGTGGCGTTTGGCGGCTGCAGCAGGTTCAGACGCTGAACCATGTGCTGGAAACGCTCACGGTCTTCGGCACGGTCAATGGCGTCCGGGCTGGTGCCGATGATCGGCACGCCGGCTTCTTCCAGCGCACGCGCCAGTTTCAGCGGGGTCTGGCCACCGTAGTGAACGATTACGCCTTTTGGCTTCTCGACGCGAACCACTTCCAGCACGTCTTCCAGCGTCAGCGGCTCGAAGTACAGGCGGTCGGAAGTGTCGTAGTCGGTGGAGACGGTTTCCGGGTTGCAGTTGACCATGATGGTCTCGTAACCGTCTTCACGCAGGGCCAATGCCGCATGTACGCAGCAGTAGTCGAACTCGATACCCTGGCCGATACGGTTAGGACCGCCACCCAGGATCATGATCTTGTCGCGCGTCGACGGGTTGGCCTCGCACTCTTCCTCGTAGGTCGAGTACAGGTAGGCGGTGTCGGTGGCGAACTCGGCGGCGCAGGTGTCAACGCGCTTGTAGACCGGGAACACTTCCAGCTTGTGGCGGTGACGGCGCAGGTTCTTGTCGGTGATACCCAACAGTTTGGCCAGACGCTGGTCGGAGAAGCCTTTGCGTTTCAGACGCAGCATCAGGTCCTTGTCGATGGCCGACAGGGCCAGGGTCTTGACCTTCTCTTCGTCCTTGATCAGGTCTTCCATCTGCACCAGGAACCAGTGATCGATACCGGTCAGGGCGAAGATTTCGTCGCAGGTCATGCCGGCACGCATGGCGTCGGCCACGTACCAGATACGCTCGGCGCCCGGTACGGTCAGCTCGCGCTTGAGGATGCTGTTGGCATCCGGGCTGGTCAGGTCAACTTTCGGGTCCAGACCACTGACACCGACTTCCAGACCGCGCAGGGCTTTCTGCAGCGACTCCTGGAAGGTCCGGCCGATAGCCATGACTTCACCCACGGATTTCATCTGGGTGGTCAGGCGGGCGTCGGCTTTCGGGAATTTTTCGAAGGCAAAGCGCGGCAGCTTGGTGACGACGTAGTCGATCGACGGCTCGAAGGAAGCCGGGGTGCGGCCGCCAGTGATGTCGTTCTGCAGTTCGTCGAGGGTGTAACCGACAGCCAGCTTGGCGGCGATCTTGGCGATCGGGAAACCGGTGGCTTTCGACGCCAGGGCCGAGGAACGCGATACCCGCGGGTTCATCTCGATCACGACCATGCGGCCGGTGTCCGGGCAGATGCCGAACTGAACGTTGGAACCGCCGGTTTCAACGCCGATCTCACGCAGCACCGCCAGGGAGGCGTTGCGCATGATCTGGTATTCCTTGTCGGTCAGGGTCTGTGCCGGTGCAACGGTGATCGAGTCACCGGTGTGCACGCCCATCGGGTCAAAGTTCTCGATGGAGCAAACGATGATGCAGTTGTCCTTTTTGTCGCGGACCACTTCCATCTCGTACTCTTTCCAGCCGATCAGCGACTCGTCGATCAGCAGTTCCTTGGTCGGCGACAGGTCCAGACCACGGGCGCAGATTTCTTCGAACTCTTCACGGTTGTAAGCAATACCGCCACCGGTGCCGCCCATGGTGAAGGACGGACGGATGATGCACGGGAAGCCGAGCTTCTCGAGCACTGCGTTGGCTTCTTCCATGCTGTGGGCGATACCGGAGCGCGGGCACTCCAGACCAATGGCCTTCATCGCCTTGTCGAAGCGCGAACGGTCTTCGGCCTTGTCGATGGTATCGGCGTTGGCACCGATCATTTCTACGCCGAACTTTTCCAGGACGCCTTCGCGCTCCAGGTCCAGGGCGCAGTTCAGAGCGGTCTGGCCACCCATGGTCGGCAGCAGTGCGTCAGGACGCTCTTTTTCGATGATCTTGGCCACGGTCTGCCATTTGATCGGCTCGATGTAGGTGGCGTCGGCCATGGCCGGGTCGGTCATGATGGTGGCTGGGTTGGAGTTCACCAGGATGACGCGGAAACCCTCTTCGCGCAGGGCTTTGCACGCCTGGGCGCCGGAGTAGTCGAATTCACAGGCCTGGCCGATCACGATCGGGCCAGCGCCGAGAATCAGGATGCTTTTAATGTCTGTACGTTTTGGCATGGGTATCACTCAATTCCGCAGGTCAGTCGGCAAGCCGCTTTGAACATTCTTGGGACAGCACCTGAACGCGGCTTGCACCGGTTCAGGGCCTTCTCGCAGGTGCTCAGCGGCGCTTGGCCATGGCATCGATGAAACGGTCGAACAGTGGCGCGACATCAGTCGGGCCCGGGCTGGCTTCAGGGTGACCCTGGAAGCTGAAGGCGCTCTTGTCGGTGCGCTCGATACCCTGCAGGGTACCGTCGAACAGCGACTTGTGAATGGCGCGGACGTTGCCCGGCAAGGTGGCTTCGTCGACCGCAAAACCGTGGTTCTGGCTGGTGATCATCACCACGCCGGTGTCCAGGTCCTGGACCGGGTGGTTGGCACCGTGGTGACCATGACCCATTTTCACGGTCTTGGCACCGGAGGCCAAGGCCAGCAGTTGGTGACCGAGGCAGATGCCGAAGACCGGGATTTCGGTTTCGAGAATGTCCTTGATCGCCTGGATCGCGTAGTCACATGGCTCCGGATCGCCAGGGCCGTTGGACAGGAACACGCCATCAGGATTGAGCGCCAGGACTTCGCTGGCCGGGGTTTGCGCCGGCACTACGGTCACGCGGCAACCGCGCGCTACCAGCATGCGCAGGATGTTCAGCTTGACGCCGAAGTCGTAGGCAACCACGTGGTACGGCAGCTCGGCGGCATCGATGGTCGCGTGGCTGTCGGTTTTCAGCTCCCAGACGCTGGAGCGCCATTCGTAGCTGGACTTGGTGCTGACAACTTTCGCCAGGTCCATGCCCTTGAGACCAGGGAAACCGCGAGCGGCGGCAATTGCAGCCTCTTCGCTGATGTTGTCGCCGGCGAGGATGCAACCGTTCTGCGCGCCCTTCTCACGCAGGAGACGCGTCAGACGACGCGTGTCGATACCGGCGATCGCTACCACGTTGTGGGCTTTGAGGTAGTCCGGCAGCGACTGTTTGTTGCGCCAGTTGCTCGCAATCAGTGGCAGGTCGCGAATCACCAGACCGGCCGACCAGACACGGTCGGACTCGGCGTCTTCCGGCGTGGTGCCAGTGTTGCCAATGTGCGGGTAAGTCAGGGTAACGATTTGCTGCGCATAGGAAGGGTCAGTCAGGATTTCCTGATAGCCGGTCATTGCGGTGTTAAACACCACCTCACCAACGGTTTGACCGTCGGCTCCAATGGCTTCACCGCGAAAAATGCTGCCATCAGCAAGGGCGAGTATGGCTGGCTTAGTCAAGAAGACCTCCCGTAAATCTAGCCTGAAGGGGCGATCGCAGGTTGCAAAAAAGCGGAATGACGTATAGACACGTCACCCCGCTTTCTTCGTCGAATTATCTGCGCGCTTTTAGTGGACACACTAAAGCTGTAGCTTACAGAAAAACGCTTTTTTGGTCTACCACTGATGTGCCTGAAAGGCGCAGGAATGCGACAGTGGGAGCGGGCTTGCCCCGCGATGCGGTGCAACGGGCTATCAGCAATCGCGGGGCAAGCCC
>NZ_JBMOWO010000134.1:0-17808 GCF_049310525.1 Pseudomonas sp. GZD-222 | reverse complement strand
GGCGCGGAGGTGGGGGTCTTTTTCCCCCGCGAGGGCGCCCCCCCCCCCGCCCCCCCCCCCCCCCCCCCCCCCGCTCCCACAGGCAATTGCCCCTCTCTGACAGGGTAAATCAACGCAGGTCGAGTACGTCCTGCATGTCGTACAGGCCAGGCGCGCGCCCGTCCAGCCACAGGGCGGCACGTACCGCACCCTTGGCAAAGGTCATGCGACTGGAGGCCTTGTGGGTGATCTCCAGACGCTCACCGTCAGCGGCGAACAGCACGGTGTGATCACCGACTACGTCACCAGCACGCACAGTGGCGAAGCCGATGGTCTGGCGATCACGGGCACCGGTCTGACCTTCGCGGCCATATACCGCCACTTCCTGCAGGTCACGCCCCAGGGCATTGGCAACGACTTCACCCATGCGCAGAGCTGTGCCCGACGGCGCATCGACCTTGTGCCGGTGGTGAGCCTCGATGATCTCGATATCGACATCATCACCCAGCACCCGCGCAGCCATGTCGAGCAGCTTCAGACTGAGGTTGACACCCACACTGAAGTTGGCGGCAAAGACGATCGGAATCTCTTTACCCGCTTCAGCCAGCAGCTGCTTCTCTTCGACACTGAAACCCGTGGTGCCAATGATCATGGCCTTGCCCGCCTTGCGACAGAACGCCAGGTTCTTCAGGGTCACCGAAGGGTGAGTGAAGTCGATCAGCACATCGAACTCTTCGGCAACTTTTGCCAGGTCATCGGACAGCAACACCCCGATTCGACCCAGCGCTGCCAGCTCGCCGGCATCAGCCCCGACCAGGGTACTGTCCGGACGATCAATCGCCGCCGTCAGCCCGGCACCCGGAGTTTGCTGCACCGCTTCGATCAGGGTTTTACCCATCCGCCCTGCCGCGCCCATCACCGCTATACGTCGCATGCCCTATTCCTTCTTACAAGTCGCCGAAGAAGCGCTTTACACCCTCGAACCAGCCATTGGCCTTGGGCGAGTGGGAACTGTCGCCTTCCAGCGAATCGCGCAGCTCTTCGAGCAGTTCGCGCTGGCGACGACTGAGATTGACCGGAGTCTCGACCGCGACACGACACATCAGGTCACCGGCACCACCACCGCGAACCGGCGCAACACCTTTACCGCGCAGACGGAACTGCTTGCCGGTCTGGGTGCCTTCCGGAATCTTCAGCTTGACCCGACCGTCAAGGGTCGGCACTTCAAGTTCGCCACCCAGGGCGGCATCGGTGTAGCTGATCGGCACTTCACAGTACAGGTGCTTGCCGTCACGCTGGAAGATCGCGTGCTCGCGCACATTGATCACGACGTACAGGTCACCGGTCGGACCGCCATGCGAACCCGCCTCGCCTTCGCCGGAAAGACGAATGCGATCGCCGGTATCGACACCAGCCGGCACCTTGACCGAGAGAGTCTTGTATTCCTCGACACGACCTTCGCCATGGCAGGAGCCGCACGGATCAGTAATGATCTTGCCCTGACCATGGCAGCGCGGGCAGGTCTGCTGGACCGAGAAGAAGCCCTGCTGCATCCGCACCTGACCAATACCACCACAGGTCGGGCAAGTCGAAGGCGACGAGCCCTTCTTGGCACCGGAACCGTCACACGGCTCGCAGTTGACCAGTGTCGGTACACGAATATTGACCGTGGTGCCACGCACCGCTTCTTCCAGGTTCAGCTCCAGGGTGTAGCGCAGGTCGCTGCCACGCTGGGCGCCACCACGCGAACCACCGCGGCCGCCACCGAAGAAGTCGCTGAACACGTCACCGAAAATATCGGAGAAGTTCGCGCCGCCAAAGCCTGCACCGCCGCCACCCATGCTCGGGTCGACGCCAGCATGACCGTACTGGTCATAGGCTGCGCGCTTGCTGGCATCGGAGAGCACCTCGTAAGCCTCGTTGGCTTCCTTGAATTTCTCTTCCGACTCTTTGTCATCAGGATTACGGTCCGGGTGATGCTTCATCGCCAGGCGGCGATAGGCCTTTTTCAGGTCCGCTTCACTGGAGCCGCGCTCAACTCCCAGAACTTCGTAATAATCACGCTTTGCCATAAGTCTTTTCACTCTTGAGGACGTTCGGCAAACCTCCGCGCATTCCGCGCTGTGCCGCCAGCATCCATCTCAATTGCCCTCAGCAGGCCTGACAGATGCTGTAAAAATTCGGGTATTCCAGACACGCCAACGCGGGAGCAAGCCCCCGCGCGGCGACATCCTACCAGCCAACCGCTAGCAAGCAGTCAACCGGCCGACAACCTGTAGCAATTACTTGTTGTCTTTGACTTCTTCGAACTCGGCATCGACGACGTCGTCGTGCTTAGGCTCTTCAGCCTGCTGCGCGCCAGCTTGTGGCTGTTCGGCCTGCTGCTCGGCGTACATCTTCTGAGCAACTGGAGCCGACACTTTCGACAGCTCTTCGACCTTGGTGTCGATGACAGCCTTGTCGTCGCCTTTGATAGCGGCTTCCAGGGCAACAACGGCAGTTTCGATCGCAGCCTTCTCTTCAGCAGTGGCCTTGTCACCTGCGTCAGCGACCATTTTGCGAGTCGAGTGAACCAGCGCATCACCCTGGTTACGGGCAGCTGCCAGCTCTTCGAACTTGCGGTCTTCTTCCGAGTTCGCTTCGGCGTCGCGGATCATCTGCTGAATTTCTTCATCAGACAGACCGGAGTTGGCCTTGATCACGATCGACTGAGTCTTGCCAGTAGCCTTGTCTTTGGCGCCTACGTGCAGAATGCCGTTGGCGTCGATGTCGAAGGTTACTTCGATCTGTGGCACGCCACGTGGTGCTGGTGGAATCTCGGCCAGGTCGAACTTGCCCAGGGACTTGTTCTGTGCGGCCTGCTTACGCTCACCTTGCAGCACGTGAATGATCACGGCGCTCTGGTTGTCATCGGCAGTCGAGAACACTTGCGACTTTTTGGTCGGGATAGTGGTGTTCTTCTCGATCAGCGCAGTCATCACGCCACCCATGGTTTCGATACCCAGGGTCAGCGGGCTGACGTCCAGCAGCAGTACGTCTTTGACGTCACCGGCCAGTACCGCGCCCTGGATCGCAGCCCCCATGGCAACAGCTTCGTCAGGGTTGACGTCTTTACGTGCTTCTTTACCGAAGAAGTCGGTTACCAACTTCTGTACCAGCGGCATACGCGTTTGACCACCGACCAGGATCACGTCGTTGATCGCGCCAACGTCGAGACCGGCGTCTTTCATTGCGATGCGGCAAGGCTCGATGGTGCGCTGAACCAGATCTTCAACCAGAGCTTCAAGCTTGGCGCGCGAAATCTTCACGTTCAAGTGCTTAGGACCGGTTGCGTCTGCAGTGATGTACGGCAGGTTGACGTCGGTCGACTGAGCGGAAGACAGCTCGATCTTGGCTTTTTCAGCAGCCTCTTTCAGACGCTGCATCGCCAGCGGGTCACCTTTGAGGTTCATGCCGCTTTCTTTCTTGAACTCGTCGACGAGGTAGTCGATCAGGCGAATGTCGAAGTCCTCACCACCGAGGAAAGTGTCACCGTTGGTGGCCAATACTTCGAACTGGTGCTCGCCATCAACTTCGGCAATTTCGATAACCGAAACGTCGAAGGTACCGCCGCCGAGGTCATAAACGATCACGGTGTGATCGCCTTTGGCCTTGTCCATACCGTAGGCCAGTGCCGCTGCGGTTGGTTCGTTGATGATACGTTTTACGTCCAGACCAGCGATGCGACCGGCATCCTTGGTGGCCTGACGCTGGCTGTCGTTGAAGTAGGCCGGAACGGTGATGACCGCTTCGGTTACTGGCTCGCCCAGGTAGTCTTCGGCGGTTTTCTTCATCTTTTTCAAGATTTCAGCCGAGATCTGTGGCGGTGCCATTTTCTGGCCGTTGACTTCAACCCAGGCGTCGTTGTTGTCAGCCTTGACGATTTTGTACGGAACCATCTGGATGTCTTTTTGCACGACATCTTCGTCGAAACGACGACCGATCAGACGCTTTACTGCGTACAGGGTGTTGTGCGGGTTGGTCACTGCCTGACGCTTGGCCGACTGGCCGACCAGGATCTCGCCATCGTTGGCGTACGCGATGATCGACGGCGTGGTACGCGCGCCTTCGGCGTTCTCGATAACCTTGACGTTACCGTTTTCCAGGATGGAGACGCAGGAGTTGGTGGTCCCCAGGTCGATACCGATGATTTTGCCCATGTTAACTCTCCCGAAACTTGAATTTGGTTGCCGCAGCAGTGGTGGCTAACTGCGGTAATACTTGAATGCTTGACACCTAGATGGGGGCGTCCGAAACGATTTCAAGCCTGCTCGTCAATCGACGGCGAAACCGCTGCAGGGGCCTTGCTGACCACGACCATGGCCGGACGCAGCAGGCGACCATTGAGCTGGTAGCCCTTCTGGAACACCTTGAGCACGCTGTTCGGCTCGACCTCGGCGCTTTCCTGCATGGCCATGGCCTGGTGCTGCTCGGCGTTGAACGGTTCGCCGTGCGGGTCAATCGCCTCAAGGTTGTAGCGCTTGAGGGTGTCGTGGAACATTTTCAGGGTCAGCTCGATACCTTCACGCATCGGGCGAATGCTCTCGTCGTCAGGACTGGACAGTTCCAGGCCGCGCTCGAGGCTGTCGATGACCGGCAGCAGGTCACCGGCGAATTTTTCCAGCGCAAACTTGTGCGCCTTCTCGACGTCCTGCTCGGCACGACGACGTACGTTCTGCAGGTCGGCAGTGGTGCGCAGGGATTGATCCTGGGCCGCCGCCAGCTGCTCTTCGAGCACCTGCACGCGGGCGCTCAGGTCTTGTGCGCCAGTTTCTTCGGCGTTCAGATTCTGTTCATCCAGCTGTTCGTCAGCCATAAAATCTCTCCTCTCGAATAGTTTCAGCGAGCTGAACTCGCGCTTCTGCCCGCTATATGGGGTCGTAAAACCCAGGTTCAAGGGGGACGACGCGCACTCGGCAGAATGATTCATAACCCATCGCAATCAGAACGGTCTTCTGATAACCAAATCGAACTAAGCGCAGCCATTGTCAGCGGATTTGAAAACACTGTATAAATAACCAGACTTAACGCCTGGGAGCCGCCCCAATGCTGGTGCACCTGTCCGTACACAACTATGCCATCGTCGAACACCTGGACCTCGAGCTTGCTCGCGGCATGAGTGTCATCACCGGTGAAACCGGGGCCGGCAAATCGATCATGCTCGACGCCCTGGGCCTGACCCTCGGTGATCGTGCCGACAGTGGCGTGGTACGCCCGGGCGCCGACAAGGCCGACATCCTTGCCACCTTCGACCTTGGAGATATCCCCGAGGCCCGCACCTGGCTGGCCGAACGCGACCTGGACAACGACGGCCCGTGCATCCTGCGCCGGGTGATCACCGCCGAAGGCCGCAGCCGCGGCTACATCAATGGCACGCCGTGCCCGCTCGGCGACCTCAAGGCCCTCGGCGAGCTGCTCATCGATATCCACAGCCAGCACGAGCATCAGTCGCTGCTGAAGTCCGACACTCACCGCCGTCTGCTCGACGAGTACGCCGGCGCTACCGACCTCGCCCGCCAGGTGCAGCTGGCTGCCCAGCGCTGGCGCCAGACCCGCCAGGAGTTGGAGCGCCTGTCCAACTCCGGCGACGAGCAGCGGGCACAGCATCAGTTGCTCAGCTACCAACTCGAAGAACTCGACAACCTCGGCCTGGGCGAGAACGAACTGGAGCAACTGGAGCAGGAACACAAGAACCTGACCAACGCCGAGGCACTGTTCGGTATTTGTCGTCAGGTGATCGACCACTGCAGTGAAAACGACTCAGGCAATGTACTCAATGCGTTGACCGCCAGCCTCAATCGCCTGACCGCCGTGCAGAATGCGCCCAAGGCGCTGGGCGAAGCCGCCACCATGATTGCCAGCGCACAGATCCAGGTGGAAGAAGCGGTCGGCGAACTGAACCGCTTTCTGGATAACTTCGACGCCGACCCTGCGCGCCTGCAGCAACTAGAAGAACGCCTCGACAGCATCTATACCCTCGCCCGCAAGCACCGAGTGCATCCAACCGAACTGGCCAGCCTGCAGCAGCGCCTGATGGAAGAGCTGGAAAACCTCAATGCCAATGACGAGTCGATTGAGCGTCTGGGCGAAGAACTGGCGGCCTATGCGCGTCATTACCAGGACAAGGCCGGTGAACTGAGCGCCTTGCGCGGCCAGGCGGCCAGCCAGCTGGCCGGCGCGGTAGAGCTGGAAATCCAGCGCCTGGGCATGCCCGGTGGACGCTTCAACATCGAATTGCGCAGCAATGGCAACGACGAGCTGTCGCCCCACGGCCTGGAACAGGTGGAACTGCTGGTCAGTGCCAACCCTGGCCAGCCACTGAAGGGCTTGGCGAAAGTCGCTTCCGGGGGCGAGCTGTCACGAATCAGCCTGGCGATCCAGGTCATCACCGCGCAAACCTCGCGCATCCCTACGCTGGTCTTCGACGAAGTCGATGTGGGGATCGGCGGCCCGACGGCGGAAATCGTCGGCCAGCTGTTACGACGCCTGGGTGAACGCGGCCAAGTGCTGACCGTCACCCACCTGCCGCAAGTGGCCGCCCAAGGCCATCATCATTTATTTGTACATAAAGTGCGCAACAGCGATGCCACCCACACGGCAGTCGCCAATCTGGGCAAGCGTGAACGGGTCGAGGAAGTGGCGCGGATGCTGGGCGGCATTGATCTGACCAAGGAATCCCTGGCCCACGCCCGCAAGATGGTAGTCACCAGCAAGGTCTGATGCCTTGCCCGGAAAACACAAAGGCGACCCTGAGGTCGCCTTCGATGCTGTGCAGCAAGAAGTGTTACTTACTTTTTCTTGCGCACGTACAGGACCAGATTATGGTCAACCAGTTCGAAACCATGTTCGGCAACGATTTCTTTCTGGCGCTTTTCGATTTCGCTATCGAAGAACTCGATAACCTCGCCAGATTCCACGTTGACCATATGGTCGTGGTGGCCGCCGTCGGCCAGCTCGAACACAGCGTGACCGCCGTCGAAGTTGTGGCGCACGACCAGGCCCGCGGCTTCGAACTGGGTCAGAACACGGTAGACCGTGGCCAGACCGACATCCTCGCCTGCCTCCATCAGCGCCTTGTAGACATCCTCAGCACTCATGTGACGCTGCTCGGTAGAGTCGAGCATCTGTAGAATTTTTACTCGAGGCAGTGTCACCTTGAGACCGGCTTTGCGCAGTTCGCTATTTTCAACCATGGTCAGCTTTCTCGCCGATGCTGCTTCGCAGCTTCTCTGAATACGGGTATGATCGGGGTTTACGTTGTCCAGCCAAGATAGTGGAAGTCGCCCACCGATGCAAAACACCAAGCTCTTGCTAACCAGCCTCACCTTTGTGGGACTGCTCGCACTCGCCGGTTGCTCGTTCCCCGGGGTTTACAAAATCGACATCCAGCAGGGCAATGTCGTCACGCAAGACATGATAGACCAATTACGCCCCGGAATGACCCGTCGGCAAGTAAGGTTTATCATGGGCAACCCGCTGATCCAGGATACCTTCCACACCAACCGGTGGGATTACCTGTACAGCCTGCAGCCTGGTGGCGGCCAACGCCAGCAGGAGCGCATGAGCATCTACTTCAACGAGAGCGACCAACTGGTCAACCTGTCCGGCGACTTCATGCCGGGCGTCAGCCGCGACCAGGAAATCCTTGGTGGCAGCGGCGATACCAGTGTCAGCCCGGCTCAGCCAGGCACCACCGAGCAGGTTGAGCAAGTCAAGGAAACCCCGGCCAAGCCAGGTTCCCTGGAAGAGAAGATCCAGCGCGAAGTCGACACCATCGAAACAATTCCGGTACCGACCCCCGCCCCACTGGAAACCTCGCCGCAGTAAGCACACTGCAGGCAAAGAAAAGCCCGGACATTCCGGGCTTTTTTGTGTCTGTTGTTTCAGCGCTTGGCTTTCTTGAAAACCCTTGCCACTTTGGCAGCGCGTTGCTTGCGTACTTCCTTGGGGTCGACCAGTAAAGGCCGGTATATCTCAATACGGTCACCCTCTTCGACTACCTGCTTAGCCGGCTCGCTGACGACTTTGCCGAAGATGCCCAGCGGGCACGCCTCTACATCAAGACCCGACACCTGCCCGACGATACCCGACAATCGCACCGCCTCACGCAGCGTCGTACCGGGCGCGACCTCCACCACCAGCAACCATTGCTGCTCGGCCGTGGCGTAAACCACTTCAACCTGCAAGTTGCTTGGCTCGCTGACAGAAAGCGTCGACCAGGGTATTGGCGGCCTGATTGAATAGTGGCCCGAGGGTCGCCCGCACCAACGGCCCGGCGTAGTCGAATGACAGGTCCAGGCTGATCTTGCAGGCCTTCTCACCCAACGGCTTGAAGATCCACAGGCCGTGCAACTGATTGAACGGCCCCTCCTCCAGATTCATCTCGATGGATTGCCCCGGCACCAATACGTTGCGAGTGACGAACTTCTGGCTCATACCACCTTTAGCCACTTCCAGGCTGGCTCGCATCAGCGTGTCACTGACCTCAAGCACCGTGCTGGACGAACACCAGGGCAGAAACTCCGGGTACCGTGCAACATCGTTGACCAGGTCGTACAACGCCTGGGCCGGATAGGGCAACAGGGCCGAACGTTGAATATGGGTAGTCATCCAGGCGTCACTTCCAAAGCTGAGCGGCAAACACAATCAGAATGCCGAGGGGCGCCACATAGCGCATCAAGAAGAAGGTCAGAGCAAACAGCAGCGGGCTACGCATCGCCAGTTCATCGCGCACCGCCTCTCGCCCCATGATCCAACCAGCGAATACTACAAAGCACAAACCGCCTAGCGGCAACATGATCCGCGAGGTGAAAAAGTCGATCACGCCAAAGAAGTCCAGCCCGCCGCTCGCACCCCACTGGTAGAGCTGAAAACCGCTGCCGTCGTTGACGAAAAAGCGCGCCTGCTGCCAGATGTTGAACGAAAACACCGTACCCAGGCCAACCAGCCAGCAACTGAACGCCAGCCAGGTAGTGATCCAGCCGCGTCGCACCCCCGTGCGTTCCACCAGGTAGGCGACCATGGGTTCGAGCAGGGAAATCGCCGAACTCCAGGCCGCCACCGCCACTAGAACAAAGAATACGACGCCCATCAATTGGCCAAAGGCCACATTACCGAACGCAAACGGCAAAGCGACAAACATCAGGCCCGGGCCCTCGCTAGGGTTCAAACCCGCCGCGAATACAATCGGAAACAGGGCCAGGCCGGCCAGCAGGGATACGAAGGTATCGAGCAGGGCAACGGCGACGATGGTACCGCCGATGGAGGCCCCTTTGGGCATGTAGGCGCCATAAATCAGCAGTGAGCCGACACCGACACTCAAAGAGAAGAAGGCATGCCCCATCGCCGGCAACAGCCCATCGAGCAGGCGCGAGGTGTCGAAGTCGAACATGAAATGCAGGCCCTGCATAAAGTGCCCGGTGGTCAGGCTGTAGCCCAGCAGGATCACCAGCAACAGGAACAGCAGCGGCATCATGATCCGCAGGCTCTTCTCCAGCCCCGCCACCACGCCGCGGGCAATCACCAGCGCCGACAGCAGCATGAACAGGGTATGCCATAGCATCAGGCGCCAAGGGTCGCTGATCACGCCATTGAAGTAACTGCCGACCTGATCCGCCGTCACCCCTTCGAAGTCGCCCCTGCCCATATTGATGATGTAGTCGAACGACCAGCCACCTACCACGCTATAGAAGGACAGGATCAACAGCGCGGTGATCATCCCGGCGAATGCCCACCAGGACCAGCGCGGCGAGTGCCCGGCCTCCAGCGCCAGGTCACGCAGGGCATTGGCCGGGCTTTGCCGGGTGCGTCGGCCGATCAGGGTCTCGGCCAGCATCACCGGAATACCGATCAAGGCAATGCAGGCCAGAAACACCAGGACAAAAGCACCGCCACCATAGACGCCGACCATGTAGGGGAATTTCCAGATACTCCCCAACCCCACCGCGGCACCGGTAGCCGCCAGCACAAACACCCAGCGACTGGCCCAGCCACCATGGACAGAAACCTTGTCCGTCGACATCAACACGCTCAACTGTGGAAAAAAAGAGCGCGCATTGTCCGGGATTCATCTCACAGGCTCAAGCGCACTGCTACCCCGTAGCCGACAGCGCAACGACTGCCTATAATGCCGCCCCTATGGCTAAACAAAAGAAACATCCGACAGGGACCATCGCGCAGAATAAAAAGGCGCGACACGATTACTTCATCGAGCACAAGTTCGAGGCCGGATTGGTCCTGTCCGGTTGGGAAGTAAAAAGTCTGCGTGCCGGCAAGGCGCATCTGACCGACAGTTACGTGGTGCTGAAAAATGGCGAGGCCTGGCTGATGGGCAGCCATATCACGCCACTGACGGCTGCCAGTACCCATGTCATTGCCGACCCGACACGTACCCGCAAACTGCTGCTCAATAAACGTGAGCTGGAGCGCCTGCATGCAGCCGTCCAGCAAAAGGGCTACACCTGCGTGGCCTTGTCGATCTATTGGAGCAAGCACCTGATCAAGTGCGAGATTGCACTGGGCAAGGGCAAGAAGGAATACGACAAGCGCGATACCCAGCGCGAGCGTGATTCCGATCGCGAACTGCAGCGTGCGGTGCGCAACAAGGGCAAGGAAGACTGATTCAAGTCTGAGGCGCCTTTATCGCGGGGCCTTGCCCCGCGATGGCTTCAACGCCCGCTACGCCGCTCCGCCCGCGCCGTTCGCTGCGCCTCCTGACGCACCTCGTCGAGTACTTCCTGCACATACAGAATGTGCCGGCTGGACACTTCGCGAGCTTCCTCCGCACGCCCTTCAACGATGGCCAGATACAGCTCACGATGCTGACTGATGAGCATGTCGCGGGTTTCGGCGCGCTGCTTGTACATGCCGCCGATGTTGGTCACCACGTTGCGCTTGAGCAAATCGAACAGACCGCGAATGGTGTGTAGCAACACAGCGTTGTGACTGGCTTCGGCAATTGCCAGGTGAAAGCGCGCATCGGCTGCCCCTTCTTCGGCACGATCCACTTCGGCGGAACGGCTGTAGCAATCCTGCAGGGCATCAAACGCTGCCTTGAGCCGCTGACGATCAGGTTCTGTTGCACGGATCGCCGCATAATAGGCACACGATGCCTCCAGGGTATGCCGGAACTCCAGCAGATCGCGCTGCGCCTCGGGGTTGCTTTCAAGCAGCTGCAACAAGGGATCGCTGAAGGTCGTACCCAGCGACTCGGCCACATAGTTACCGCCGCCCTGGCGACTGACCAGCAATCCCTTGGCCACCAATTTCTGGATCGCTTCGCGCAATGACGGTCGCGACACCCCGAACTGTTCGGCCAGCGCCCGCTCAGCAGGCAAGCGCTGACCGGCAGTCAGGGTGCCCTCAAGAATCATCCCCTCAAGCCTGTCGACGATATCGTCGGACAAACGGCGTTGGCGGACCTGATCAAAAACCATCACATGCTCTCCACAATCCCGAGTACGTTCGGGGCCGCCTATTCTGGCCTATCCGCACCCCGCCGACACCCATCAGATCGCAACTTTCCCTGCCGCTCAGGTCATTCCTTACGTCGACATCCGACGAAAGTTTTCTTGGGACAAATTGACACACCCACAGCGAGGCTTTTAACCTAGCGCCTCGACATTGTAAATTGGTCTTACCAATTATCCAATGCCAGTGCTGACCAACAACAATTAGGGGCCACCCCATATGCAAACCTGGCAACAGCTCTACAGTCCGCTTGGTAGTCTTGGCTTGTCCGCACTTGCGGCAGTCATCCCGATCGTATTCTTCTTCCTCGCTCTGGCGGTGTTCCGCCTCAAGGGTCACGTGGCCGGCAGCATCACCCTGGGCCTGTCGATCCTGGTGGCCATCTTTGCCTTCCAGATGCCCGCCGACATGGCGCTTGCCGCCGCCGGATACGGTTTTGCCTATGGCCTGTGGCCAATCGCCTGGATCATCGTTGCGGCGGTGTTCCTCTACAAACTGACGGTCAAGAGCGGCCAGTTCGAAGTGATCCGCAGCTCGGTGCTGTCGATTACCGATGACCAGCGCCTGCAAGTACTGTTGATCGGCTTCTGCTTCGGCGCCTTCCTCGAAGGTGCGGCAGGCTTCGGCGCCCCGGTGGCGATTACTGCCGCCCTGCTGGTAGGCCTGGGCTTCAACCCGTTGTATGCCGCCGGCCTGTGCCTGATCGCCAACACTGCCCCGGTGGCCTTCGGCGCCCTCGGCATCCCGATCATCGTCGCCGGTCAGGTGACCGGTATCGACGCCTTCAAGATCGGCGCCATGACCGGCCGCCAACTGCCGCTGCTGTCGCTGTTCGTGCCGTTCTGGCTGGTGTTCATGATGGACGGCCTGCGCGGCGTCAAAGAGACCTGGCCTGCAGCACTGGTGGCCGGCCTGAGCTTCGCGGTCACCCAGTACTTCACTTCGAACTTCATCGGCCCGGAACTGCCGGACATCACCTCGGCCCTGGCCAGCCTGGTTTCCCTGACCCTGTTCCTCAAGGTCTGGCAGCCCAAGCGTTCGTTCACCAGCGCTACCGGCAGCGTTGGCGCCGCCGTGGTCAATGGCGGTGGCAGCCAGCCTTCGCCGTACAGCTTCGGTGAAATTTTCAAGGCCTGGTCGCCGTTCCTGATCCTCACCGTGCTGGTCACCATCTGGACCCTCAAACCGTTCAAGGCGGCCTTCGCTGCCGGCGGCTCGATGTACAGCTGGGTATTCAACTTCGCCATCCCGCACCTTGATCAGTTGGTGATCAAGACCGCCCCGATCGTCGCCACCCCGACAGCGATTCCGGCCGTGTTCAAACTCGATCCGATTTCCGCCACCGGTACCGCGATCTTCTTCTCGGCGCTGATCTCCATGCTGGTCCTGAAGATCAACTTCAAAACTGGTCTGACCACTTTGAAAGAGACCTTCTTCGAACTGCGCTGGCCGATCCTGTCGATCGGTATGGTGCTGGCCTTCGCCTTCGTCACCAACTACTCGGGCATGTCTTCGACCATGGCCCTGGTACTGGCCGGCACCGGCGCGGCGTTCCCGTTCTTCTCGCCGTTCCTCGGCTGGCTGGGTGTGTTCCTGACCGGTTCCGACACATCGTCCAACGCCCTGTTCAGCTCGCTGCAGGCCACTACTGCACACCAGATCGGGGTCAACGACACCCTGCTGGTCGCGGCCAACACCAGCGGCGGCGTGACCGGCAAGATGATTTCGCCACAGTCGATCGCCGTCGCCTGCGCGGCCACCGGCCTGGTCGGCAAAGAATCGGACCTGTTCCGCTTCACCCTCAAACACAGCCTGTTCTTCGCCACCATCGTCGGCCTGATCACTTTGATCCAGGCCTATTGGCTGACCGGCATGCTGGTTCACTAAAGTGACAGAGGCCGGGCGCGCTACAGTGCGTCCGGCATCCGCTCCTTTCAAACGACGCAGCGAGACCACATGATCATTTCTGCCTCTACCGACTACCGCGCCGCAGCCCAACGCAAGCTGCCGCCGTTCCTGTTCCACTACGCCGACGGTGGCGCCTACGCCGAGTACACCCTGCGCCACAACGTCGAAGACCTGGCCAGCATTGCCCTGCGCCAGCGCGTGCTGAAAAACATGTCCGAGCTGAGCCTTGAGACCCAGCTATTCAACGAGACCCTGAGCATGCCGGTGGCCCTGGCGCCAGTCGGCCTGACCGGCATGTATGCCCGGCGCGGCGAGGTCCAGGCCGCTCGTGCGGCCGCCGCCAAAGGCATCCCCTTCACGATGTCGACGGTGTCGGTCTGCCCGATCGAAGAAGTTGCCCCGGCGATTGACCGCCCGATGTGGTTCCAGCTCTACGTCCTCAAGGACCGCGGCTTTATGCGCAACGCCCTGGAGCGCGCTAAAGCGGCTGGCGTCACCACCTTAGTGTTCACCGTCGACATGCCGGTACCGGGCGCCCGCTACCGCGATGCACACTCGGGCATGAGCGGCCCGAACGCGCCGCTGCGCCGGGTCTGGCAAGCCATGACCCATCCGCAGTGGGCCCTGGATGTCGGCCTGCTGGGTAAACCGCACGACCTGGGCAACATTTCCACCTACCGTGGCAGCCCTACCGGTCTTGCCGATTACATCGGCTGGCTGGGCGCCAACTTCGATCCGTCGATTTCCTGGAAAGACCTGGAGTGGATCCGTGAGTTCTGGGATGGCCCGATGGTGATCAAAGGCATCCTCGACCCGCAGGACGCCAAGGACGCGGTGAAATTCGGCGCTGACGGTATCGTCGTCTCCAACCACGGCGGCCGTCAGCTCGACGGCGTGCTGTCCAGCGCCCGCGCCCTGCCGGCAATTGCCGACGCGGTGAAGGGCGATCTGAAGATTCTTGCCGACTCCGGTATCCGCAGCGGCCTCGACGTGGTGCGCATGATTGCCCTCGGCGCCGACACCGTGCTGATTGGTCGTGCGTTCCTCTACGCACTCGCCACTGCAGGCGAAGCCGGCGTGAAGAATCTGCTGGAACTGTTCGAGAAAGAAATGCGCGTGGCCATGGTACTCACCGGTGCCAAGACCATCAGCGAGATCACCCGTGACTCGCTGGTACGCGAACTGGGCGCCTGATTGCCGCGCCCGCACCGATCACCGCCTGATTGACCGGGACACACGGCGCGCCAGACGCCGCGGTCCCGCGAGGAGTTTGCATGAGTCTGCCCGCCGCGTTCCTCGACACGGTTGAACACCTGATCCCCCGCGAACGGCGTTTCGACGATCCGCTCTCGACCCTGGCCTTCGGTACTGACGCCAGCTTCTATCGCCTGATTCCCAAACTGGTGATCCGCGTCGAGAGCGAAGATGAAGTCGCCACCCTGCTCAAGGCCGCGCACGCCCAGCAGGTTGCGATCACCTTCCGCGCTGCCGGCACCAGCCTGTCCGGCCAGGCCGTGAGCGACTCGGTACTGCTGGTGCTGGGCGATAACTGGAACGGTCGCGAGATCCGCGATGACGGCAAGCAAATTCGTCTGCAGCCGGGCGTCATCGGCGCCCAGGCCAATGCCTGGCTGACCCCGTTCGGGCGCAAGATCGGCCCGGACCCGGCCTCGATCAACGCCTGCAAAATCGGCGGCATCGTCGCCAACAACGCCAGCGGCATGTGCTGCGGTACCGCGCAGAATAGCTACCACACGCTAGCGGGCATGCGCATGCTGCTCGCCGACGGTACCTTGCTGGACAGCGAGATTCCCGAGAGCATTGCGCACTTGCGCGAAAGCCACGGTGCACTGCTCGAGCAACTTGGTGAACTGGGTCGGCAGACACGCGCCAATACCGAGCTGGCAGCAAAAATTCGTCACAAGTACCGCCTGAAAAACACCACCGGACTGTCCCTGAATGCGCTCGTTGATTACGACGATCCTCTGGATATCCTCACCCACCTGATGGTCGGCTCCGAAGGCACGCTCGGCTTCATCAGTGCGGTGACCTACAACACCGTACCGGACCACCCGCACAAAGCCAGCGCACTGATCGTCTTCCCGGATGTCGAGACCTGCTGCAACGCTGTGCCGGTGCTCAAGCAACAGCCGGTCTCTGCGGTTGAACTCCTCGACCGCCGCAGCCTGCGCTCGGTAGAGAACATGCAGGGCATGCCGGTGTGGGTGAAAAACCTGTCCTCGGGTGCCTGTGCGCTGCTCATCGAATCACGTGCGGCCACGCAATCGCTGCTGCACGAACAGCTGGCATACATCAGCGCCTCGATTGCCGGATTCCCGGTGGAGAAGCAGGTCGATTTCAGCGAAGACCCAGTGGTCTACAACCAGCTCTGGCGCATCCGCAAGGACACCTTCCCGGCCGTCGGCGCGGTGCGTGAAACCGGCACCACGGTAATCATCGAAGACGTCACCTTCCCCGTCGAGAAACTCGCCGAAGGCGTCAATCGCCTGATCGCCCTGTTCGACAAGCACGGCTACGACGAGGCGATCCTGTTCGGCCATGCCCTGGAAGGCAACCTGCATTTCGTCTTCACCCAGGGCTTCGACTCGCCGCAACAGGTCGCGCGCTACTCCGCCTTCATGGACGACGTTGCACAGCTTGTTGCCGTGGAGTACGGCGGTTCGCTCAAGGCCGAGCACGGCACTGGGCGCAACATGGCGCCCTTCGTCGAGCTGGAATGGGGCAGCGACGCCTACCAATTGATGTGGCAGCTCAAGCGTCTGCTGGATCCGAGCGGCATCCTCAATCCCGGGGTGGTGCTGACTGAGGATCCACAGCTGCACCTGAAGAACCTCAAACCCCTGCCGGCCGCCGACGAGATCGTCGACAAGTGCATCGAGTGCGGTTTCTGCGAGCCGGTCTGCCCTTCCAAGGGTCTGACCCTCAGCCCACGCCAGCGCATTGTCATGTGGCGCGATATCCAGGCGAAGAAACGCGCGGGCGAAGATACCCGTGAACTCGAACGCGACTATCAGTACCAGGGCATCGACACCTGCGCAGCGACCGGTCTGTGCGCCCAGCGCTGTCCGGTGGGAATCAACACTGGCGAGCTGGTGAAGAAACTGCGTGGTCAGGCTGCCGACCATGTGAAAACCGCCGATTGGCTGGCGGAACATTTCCACACCGCACTCAGTGGCGCGCGCCTGACCTTGCAGGCCGCCAACGGTGCGCGCAAGTTGCTCGGCGCACCGCGCCTGAGCCGTATGAGCGCCAGCCTCAGCAAGCTCAGCCACGGCCGTGTGCCGCAATGGACAGCGGCCATGCCGCAGCCGCTGAAAGCCATCCAGCTGCCTGCTGCCAGTAACGATGCACGACCCCGAGTGGTGTACCTCGCAGCTTGCGTCTCACGGGTAATGGGTCCGGCGGCTGCCGACCACGAACAGACCTCGTTGCTGGACAAAACCCGTGACCTGCTGGAAAAGGCCGGCTACCAGGTTGTATTCCCGGACAACGCCGACAGCCTGTGCTGTGGCCAGCCATTTGCGTCCAAAGGCTACGCCGAGCAGGCCGAGCACAAGCGCCAGGAACTGATCAACGCCTTGCTCCTGGCCAGCCGTGGCGGGCTTGATCCGATCTACTGCGACACCAGCCCCTGCACTTTGCGTCTGGTTCAGGACCTGGCCGAAACACGCCTGGACCTTTACGACCCGGTGCGCTTCATCCGCAGCCACTTGCTCGACAAACTGGAGTTCACCCCTCAGGACGAGCCGATTGCAGTACACGTGACCTGCAGCACCCAGCACCTGGGTGAAAGCCAGGCATTGATCGACCTGGCGCGACGCTGCAGCAAGCAGGTAGTGATTCCTGAAGGTATTCACTGCTGTGGCTTTGCCGGCGACAAGGGCTTCACCACGCCGGAACTCAACGCCCATTCGCTGCGCAGCCTCAAGGACGCGGTGCAGTATTGCAGTGAGGGGATATCCACCAGCCGCACCTGCGAGATTGGCCTGTCGAACCATGGCGGCATCGATTATCACGGGCTGGTCTATCTGGTGGATCGCGTGACCCGCGCCCGGGCTATCTGACGTATCACCTGTAGGAGCGGATTCACCGGGACGCCGGACCGCCGCGATGGACTGCAGCGCAGTCCCGATTTTTTGGGGCCGTGTTGCGACCCATCGCGGATAAATCCGCTTGTGTCTTGAGGTAGGAATAGAATCTGAGGTGAGAGCGGTGAATGGCAAGTTGCTAATCCGGGGTGCCTAGAGCACGTGTAGGAGCACAAACTGCCATTCACCGTTCCACTTTGGCGAGAGCCCGAACAGTTGGATGAGGGCCAAATCTCGAATCACAAGCGTGGGCCAAGCCAAAGTTCTCTCACTCGTTGAGTCTAAGAGGTTTTGGCCATGTCTT
>NZ_JBMOWO010000133.1:0-39500 GCF_049310525.1 Pseudomonas sp. GZD-222 | reverse complement strand
CCCTCCTCCCCCCCCCCCCCCCCCCCCCCCCCCCCCCGCTCCTACCCGTTGTCAGGCCGCCTGAACGCGTGCCCGGTTCAACTCCAGTCGTTGCAGGTAGTCCCGCAGTGCCTGTTGCTCCGCTGCCGTAGTGAACAAGCCAAGCTTGCTGCGACGCCACAGAATGTCATCGGCGCTGACCGCCCACTCTTCGCTGCACAGGTAATCCACCTCGCGGGTGAACAAGCCGCCGCCAATGGCTTCGCCCAGGTCTTCAGGACCCTGTACACCTTCGAGCAGGCGCCAGACGCGGCTGCCGTAAGTGAGGGCCCAGCGCTTGGCGATTTCCGCCGGCAGCCAGCCGCAACGCGCGAGGATGGCATCGGTCAGGGCTTTAGGGGTGGTCATGTCTTCGCCACCTGGCAGCGTCGCGCTGGCCGTCCAGCTGCCGCGCATCTGGGTGAAGAACGGCGCGAGTTGGGCCATGGCCGATTCGGCCAACTTACGGTAAGTGGTCAGCTTGCCGCCGAACACTGACAGCAGCGGTGCCTCTCCGGCGCTGGAGGAGAGCGCCAGGGTGTAGTCGCGGGTCACCGCCGAGGGGTTATCCGATTCGTCGTTGCACAGCGGGCGCACACCGGCGTAGGTGTGGAGGATATCGGCGCGGCTGAGCTGGTGGTTGAAGTGCTCGTTGACCACTTTCAGCAGGTAGTCCGTTTCGCCTTCGGTAATCGCGACCTTGGCCGGGTCACCGGTGTATTCGCGGTCGGTGGTACCGATCAGGGTGAAGCGCTCCAGGTACGGGATGGCGAACACGATGCGCTGATCTTCGTTCTGCAGGATATAGGCATGCTCGCCTTCATACAGCTTCGGCACGATCAGGTGGCTGCCTTGAATCAGGCGAATGCCGTAAGGCGCGCTGAGCTTGAGATCATCTTCGATGAACTTGGCCACCCATGGGCCGGCCGCATTGACCAGGGCGCGGGCCTTGATCGTCTGCTGGCTACCGTCGTTGTGTTCCAGCACTACATTCCATACGCCATCACCACGCTGGGCGCTGACGCAACGGGTACGGGTACGGATGTCCGCACCTTTCTCACGGGCAGCCATGGCGTTGAGTACCACCAGACGAGCGTCATCCACCGCGCAATCAGCGTATTCAAATCCGCGGGTGATCGCCGCTTTCAGCGGGTTGCCCGGACCAAAGCGCAGGCTGCGCGAAGCGCCGAGCTGCTTGCGTTTGCCCAGGTGATCGTAGAGGAACAGGCCGGCACGGATCATCCAGGCTGGGCGCAGGTGTGGACGGTGCGGAAGGACGAAACGCATCGGCTTGACGATGTGCGGCGCCTTGGCCAGCAGGACTTCGCGCTCGGCCAGAGCTTCACGCACCAGACGGAATTCGTAGTGCTCCAGGTAGCGCAGGCCGCCGTGGATCAGCTTGCTGCTGGCCGACGAGGTGTGGCTGGCGAGGTCGTCCTTTTCGCAGAGGAACACCGACAGGCCGCGTCCCGCCGCATCGGCGGCGATGCCCACACCGTTGATGCCACCGCCGATAACGGCGAGGTCATAGATATCGGCAAGGGCAGGCGATGACAAGCTGGATTGCGGCACGGGAGGCTTCCTCAAAGACTTTCTAACATCGAATTTGAACATTGATGTTCATTTTCGAAAATACTAGCGCAACAGAATGCTGTCTGCCAGTCGCTTTCCATAGAAAATACTGATCGGATGACAATTAAATGAAAAATAACGAACATTGGCGCTGCCACCCAGATGGTGGCAGCTGTTGCCTCAGACTACTTCCAGGCGGATTTTGTACTGGTTGAGCAGCTGGGCAAGGGCGGGCACAGGGGCCTGGTCGGTGACCAGGCAATCGATCAGGCTGATCGAGCCCAGGCGAACCATGGCGTTGCGGCCGAACTTGCTGGAGTCGGCGGCGAGGATGACCTGGCGGGCATTGGCGATGATCGCCTGGGACACCCGCACTTCCTGATAGTCGAAATCCAGCAGGCTGCCGTCTTCGTCAATACCGCTGATACCGACAAGGGCGAAATCGACCTTGAACTGGTTGATGAAGTCGACACTGGCCTGGCCCACTACACCGCCGTCACGGCGCACATTGCCGCCGGCCAGCAGCACTTCGAAGTCATCCTTGGCACTGAGGATCGAGGCCACGTGCAGGTTGTTGGTGATGATTTTCAGGTGGTTGTGATTGAGCAGCGCACGCGCAATGGATTCGGTGGTGGTGCCGATGTTGATGAACAGCGAGGCGTGGTCAGGAATCTGTGCGGCGATGGACTCGGCAATCCGCTGCTTCTCGTCGCGCATCTGGTCGGCGCGCATGGCGTAGGCGGTGTTTTCGATGCTGGAATCGTAGGCGGCGCCACCGTGATAGCGGCGTAGCAGATTGACCTCCGCCAGCTGGTTGATATCACGGCGGATGGTTTGCGGGGTAACGACGAATAACTGCGCCATTTCTTCGATACTGACGTAGCCGCGTTCACGGACCAGTTCGAGGATTTGTTGTTGGCGAGGGGGCAGGTTCATGGGCGGTCCTTTTGGGCTGCCGGGCAAATTGCGCCATGATGCCGGAGGAATGGGCTGACGGCCAGTCGCCGAAAGCAATCGCGGGGCAAGCCTGCTCCCACCCGGTGGGAGCGGGCTTGCCCCGCGATGTAATTACTCCTCGTGCGGTTCCCAGTCCCGCGTACGGTCCACTGCCTTCAGCCAGCCGGCATACAGCTTTTCTTTGGCTGCTTCATCCAGCTGCGGGGTGAATTCGCGCTCGATGATCGCCTTGCCGCGCAGCTCGTCCAGGCCGCTCCAGAATCCACATGCCAGGCCCGCCAGGTAAGCAGCGCCAAGGGCAGTGGTCTCGCGCATTTGCGGGCGCTCGACGCAGGTGCCGAGGATGTCGGCCTGGAACTGCATGAGGAAGTTGTTGGCGACTGCACCGCCGTCCACGCGCAGTTCGCTCAGGCGCTGGCCGCAATCCTGTTGCATGGCATCGAGGACGTCGCGGGTCTGGTAGGCGATGGATTCCAGGGCCGCACGGATGATGTGATCGACCTTGACCCCGCGGGTCAGGCCGAACAGCGCGCCACGGGCGTAAGGATCCCAGTACGGGGCGCCAAGACCGGTGAAGGCGGGTACCAGGTACACGCCGTTGCTGTCCTTGACCTTGCTGGCGAAGTACTCGGTGTCATGGGCGTCATTGACGATTTTCAGTTCGTCACGCAGCCACTGCACGGTGGAACCACCGTTGAATACTGCGCCTTCCAGGGCGTAGGCCACTTCGCCGCGTGGACCGCAGGCGATGGTGGTCAATAGGCCGTGGGAGGACTTCACCGCCTTGTCGCCGGTGTTCATCAGCAAGAAGCAACCGGTGCCGTAGGTGTTCTTGGCCTGGCCAGGCTCTACGCACATCTGGCCGAACAGCGCTGCTTGCTGGTCGCCGGCGATACCGGCAATGGCGATACCGCTCTTGGTGTGGCCATAGACCTCGGACGAGCTGCGAACTTCCGGGAGCATCTGCCGCGGAATGTCGAGGACCTCCAGCATCTTCTCATCCCACTGCAGGGTATGGATGTTGAAGAGCATGGTGCGCGAGGCGTTGGTGTAGTCGGTTACATGCACCTTGCCGCCGGAGAATTTCCAGATCAGCCAGCTGTCGACGGTACCGAACAGCAGTTCGCCGCGCTCGGCGCGCTCACGGGCACCGGCAACATTGTCGAGGATCCACTTGAGCTTGGTGCCGGAAAAGTACGGGTCGGTGACCAGGCCGGTGGTTTCGCGGATGTAGTCCTGCAGGCCTTCACGCTTGAGCTGTTCGCAGATTTCGGTGCTGCGACGGCACTGCCAGACAATGGCGTTGTACACCGGGCGGCCGGTTTCCTTGTCCCAGACCACCGTGGTTTCACGCTGGTTGGTGATGCCAATGGCCGCTACCTGGTCATGGCTCAGGCCCGCCTGGGCCAGGGCTTCGACCATGGTCGCGCTCTGGGTGGCGAAGATTTCCATGGGGTCGTGCTCGACCCAGCCGGCTTGCGGGTAATGCTGTGCGAATTCACGCTGCGAAGTACCTACCACGTTGGCATCGCGGTCGAAAATGATGGCCCGCGAACTGGTCGTGCCCTGGTCCAGGGCAATGATGTAGTTCTTCTGCTGGGTGTCTGTCATGTCGTTGGCCTTGCACTCAAATAGGGTGGTTATCAGGGCAGGGCGAGCGTGGCTCGCCAGGTCGGCATCAGGATGCCTGGGTCTTGCCCTGAGGGTTGGCGTCGGTCTGCGCGCTCTCGCTCTCGGCAACCGGCAGGTTGCGGGCGATTACGCCGCGGTACAGGGCGGCACCAAGGCTCGCCCCCAGGATCGGCGCAAAAATCGGAATCAGGAAGTAGGGAATATCACGACCGCCAGTAAAGGCGATTTCGCCCCATCCGGCGAGGAATGTCATTAGCTTTGGCCCGAGGTCGCGGGCCGGGTTCATGGCAAAGCCGGTCAACGGGCCCATCGCGCTACCAATCACAGCGATCAGCAGGCCGATCAGCAAGGGTGCCATGGCACCACGGGGCAGGCCGTTGTTGTCATCGGTCAGGGCCATGATCACCGCCATCAATATGGCGGTGATGATCACCTCGACCAGGAAGGCCTGGCCGGTAGACAGGGCCGGGTGCGGGTAGGTGGAGAACACCGCCGCCAGTTCAAGGCTGGCCTGGCTGCCACGAATCATTTCATGGGCCTGTTCGTAATCGAAGAACAGGGTGCTGTACAGCGTGTAGACCAGCGCGGCGCCACAGAAGGCGCCGGCGATCTGGGCGACGATGTAAAACGGCAGTTTGTGTTTCTCGAACCCGGCGAACAGCCACAGGGCGATGCTCACTGCCGGGTTCAGGTGGGCACCGGAAACTCCGGCGGTGAGGTAGATCGCCATGCTCACGCCGACGCCCCAGATAATACTGATTTCCCACAGGCCGAAGCTCGCACCCGCGAC
This sequence comes from Pseudomonas sp. GZD-222, assembly GCF_049310525.1. Lineage (NCBI taxonomy): Bacteria > Pseudomonadati > Pseudomonadota > Gammaproteobacteria > Pseudomonadales > Pseudomonadaceae > Pseudomonas > Pseudomonas sp. GZD-222. The sequence goes on along the minus strand of NZ_JBMOWO010000133.1, from coordinate 34,531 downwards.
TTTGAGCGCAGCCACGCAGCCGGTACCGAAAAAAATCAGCAGGGCGGTGCCGAGAAATTCGGCCAGGCATTGGCTGGATAATGTGGGTTGTCGCAGAGCTGCCGTCATTCGTTACCTCGGTTTTTGTTGTTGTGAGGCGCGTTGAGCGCTCGACAAAAGCCCGACAGAAATCCCCATTTCGGTCGGGCAAGCTGTAAAAAATGCACCTTATCAGGGCATTGCTATATTCAGAATCGAAAAAATATAGACAACAAACGATTATGTCAAAGGTCGAAAGTGAACCGGTGTTCACAAACTGACTATTGGCAACGTGCTGATGCTGAATCGTTCCGGCGCTTGATTGGCGGGTTGAGGGTGAGACTTAGTGGTTCGAGAGGGTCGATTTGTCCTAAAGTAACCGGCGAAATGCTATTCACCTTCTGTTTGGAGTCTTGCATGACCCCCGCCCTGGATTTGCTGAAAAAGGTTCGCGCCGAACATCGCATCCACAGTTACGAACACGATCCCAAGGCTGCCTCCTATGGGCTCGAAGCGGCCGAGAAGCTTGATCTTGAGCCGATCCGGGTGTTCAAGACGTTACTGGCCAGCAGTGAGAAGGGTGAGTTGCTGGTGGCAGTAGTACCGGTGATCGGTAGTCTTGATCTGAAGGGCCTTGCCCACGCGGCCGGGGTGAAGAAGTGCGAGATGGCTGATCCTGCCGCAGCTCAGCGTTCCACCGGCTATCTGTTGGGTGGGATAAGCCCGTTGGGACAAAAGAAGCGTCTGCGGACTTTTATTGACCAGTCGGCTCAATCTTTTGAAACGATTTTCGTCAGCGCCGGGCGGCGCGGGCTGGAAGTGGAACTGGCGGCGGCGGTGCTGGCTGAACACACCCAGGCAACATTCGCCGCCATCGCCCGCGACTGACAACTGTATGCTGAAAATCCGACGACTCTGTCTCTGTTAGCCGCTGACTGATTACAGGCATGCTCACTGCCCCAGAACAGAGAGAGTCGCTGCATGCAGCTGGAATTTCATCAGGTCGACGCCTTCAGTGAGCGTCCATTTGCCGGCAATCCGGCCATGGTCTACCGCCTCGACCATTGGCTTAGCGATGGGCTGATGCAGCAGATCGCCGCTGAGCACAATCTTGCTGAAACCGCCTTCGTGGTGGCCGAAGGCGCGCAGTGGCGGATTCGCTGGTTTACCCCCACTACTGAAGTTCCCTTGTGTGGTCACGCGACCCTGGCCAGTGCCCATGTGCTGCTGGAGGTCTACCAGGTGCCGAGTGAGCGCCTGCTGTTCCAGAGCCAGTCCGGGCCCTTGAGTGTTAGTCGTGAACAAGGACGGTTGCTGCTGGATTTTCCACGCATCGATCCACAATCGGTGAACCAGCCATTGGCGGTTGCCGAGGCGTTGCGCTGTCCGGTGCAGGAGGTGCTGCAGACCAAGGAATTGTTGGTGGTGCTTGAGTCTGAACAAGCAGTACGAGACTGCGCGCCGGACATGGCGGCGCTGGCGCAACTACCTGGACTAGGGGTGATCGTCACCGCGCGGGGCGAGCAGTATGACTTTGTGTCGCGATACTTTGCTCCGGGGATTGGTATTCCCGAAGATCCGGTGACCGGTTCGACTCACTGCTGCCTGATTCCCTATTGGGCTGAGCGCTTGGGCAAGAATGAGTTGCACGCCTTTCAATGTTCCAGCCGTGGCGGGGAGCTGTTCTGTCGGCTGGAGGGCGATCGGGTGAAAATTGGTGGTTATGCCCGGCGTGTAGCCAGTGGTACGTTGAGTCTGTAAAAAGCATCGCGGGGCAAGTCGAGTGATCGCCCCGCGATTGCTGGTATCAGACTGCCGAGCTGTAGCGCCGAACACCGTTCTCCGGCACTGGCAACTGCGCCGCCACACTACCCGGTACGGCAAACAGCACCAGGTGATCCGCAGCCACTTCGATACCCACCTCAGCCCCGACCTGATGATCGATATGGCTAGGGAAAATCGCTTCGAGCTGGCTGCCGGTTGGCAGTTGCAGGCGATAGAGGGTCGAGGCACCGAGGAAACTCTTGCCGGTAATCAGAGCCTTCAAGGCGCTGTGCGGAGCATGAATGATGTCGTCTGGACGCAACAGCACGTCCACCGCAGAGCCAAGGGTAAAGGTGTAGGCACGGTTGCCGCGCAGCTCACCGAGCTCGGTTTGCACCGACTCCGGGCTGGTCAGCTGGCCACGAATGAAATAGCCCTGGCCAATGAAGCTGGCGACGAAGGGTGTCAGCGGTTCGTGATAGAGATTGTAAGGAGTATCCCACTGCTCCAGACGGCCCTCTTTGAAAACACCGACGTGATCACTGACGGCAAAGGCTTCTTCCTGGTCGTGGGTGACCAGAATGGCACTGGTGCCACGGCTCTTGAGAATGTCGCGAACCTCATGACTGAGGCGTCGGCGCAGCTCTACATCGAGGTTGGAGAAAGGCTCGTCGAGCAGCAGCAGCTGCGGCTCGGGAGCCAATGCGCGAGCCAGGGCCACGCGTTGCTGCTGGCCGCCGGAGAGCTCGTGCGGGTAGCGTTTACCGAGCCCGCCAAGCTTGACCAGTTCGAGCATTTCCGCCACGACCTGTTGCTGCTTGGGGTGCTTGCCGATACCGAAGGCGATGTTCTCGGCGACCGTCAGGTGCGGGAACAGCGCATAGTCCTGGAACACCATGCCGATCCTGCGCTTCTCCGGTGCCAGGGTGAAGCCGGCTTTGGAGATGACCTCGCCCCCCAGCTGGATCTCACCTTCATGCACCGGCTCGAAGCCGGCGATGGCGCGCAGGGTGGTGGTCTTGCCGCACCCCGACGAGCCCAGCAGGCAACCGATGTCGCCGGCGTTGAGGTGCAGGTTTAGGTTCTGGACGATGCGTTGCTCGCCATAGCCGCAGGCGAGGTTGCGCAGGTTAAGCAGTAAAGGTTGACTCATGCGTGGTGATAGGCCGGTTCAACAAGAAATTCGAGAAGCGCCTTCTGTGCATGCAGACGGTTTTCAGCCTGGTCCCAGGCGACCGAGCGCGGGTCGTCGAGGAGGTCGAGGCTGATTTCCTCGCCACGGTGGGCGGGCAAGCAGTGCATGAACAGGGCATCGGGTGCTGCCAGGTCGAGCAGTTCGCGGGTTACCTGGTAAGGCGCGAACAAGGCCAGACGCCGTGCAGTTTCCTCTTCCTGGCCCATGGAAGTCCAGACATCGGTGCTCACCAGGTGCGCGTCCTGTACGGCATCCTTGGGGTCGCGGAAAATTTTCACGCGGTCACCGGCGTTGGCCAGGAATTGCGGATTGGGCTCGTAGTCGGCCGGGCAGGCAATACGCAGCTGGAAGTCGAACTGGATTGCCGCTTCTATATAGCTGTTGCACATATTGTTGCCGTCGCCGATCCAGGCCACGGTCTTGCCCTGGATCGCACCGCGGTGCTCAAGGAAGGTCTGCATGTCGGCCAGCAGCTGGCAGGGGTGCAGGTCGTCCGACAGGCCGTTGATTACCGGCACGCGGGAATTTGCCGCGAACTCGGTCAGGGTGCTGTGGGCAAAGGTACGGATCATCACCGCATCGAGCATGCGCGACATGACAATGGCGCAGTCGCCGATCGGCTCGCCACGGCCCAATTGGGTGTCGCGCGGGGACAGGAAAATAGCCTGGCCGCCGAGCTGGATCATGCCGGCTTCGAACGACAACCGGGTACGCGTCGAGGATTTCTCGAAGATCATGCCCAGTACGCGGTTCTTCAGGGGTTCGAACAGTACGCCGCGGTTACGCAGGTCCTTCAGCTCGATGCCTCGACGGATCACACTGAGCAGTTCGTCGGGTGTGAAATCCATCAGGGAGAGAAAGTGCCTAGCGCTCATGGTTGACTACCTTTTTGCAACAGACCGCAGATCAACAACACCGGTTTTCAGAAACAACGGGGGTGACCTGCGGCGAAAGCCGCACGGGGCGACGAAATAAGGGAAGACGCAATACTATAATTAAATGTCGCGTCATACCAAGTGGGGCGTTCACTGTCTGTGTTGCTGGCAGTGTCGTAACCCATTGGGTGGCTGCTTTTTTTGTTTACTACACAAGGGTTTTACACTGCCCGTTGGCGCCTTGGCAAACACCCGAATGAATTGCTGTGCCTGATGCCGATAGATTCACGGGGCGAAACTCGCTGGTCGCCAGGCAGCCCCAGGCCCATAGTCAGGTTATTTCACCAGACACCCGCAAGAGGTGGCCATGAACAAGACCTTGCATCACCGTGCCTGTCACCTGTGTGAAGCCATCTGTGGCTTGAACATCGAGATCACCGAGGAGCCCGGTGCTGCGCCGCGGATCAGTTCGATCAAGGGCGACCCCGAAGACAGCTTCAGCCGCGGCCACATCTGTCCCAAGGCCGTCGCCTTGCAAGACATCCAGAATGACCCTGACCGCCTGCGCGCGCCGCACATGCGTATAGGCCACCGTTGGCAGGCAATCAGCTGGGACGAAGCCTTCGCGCTGGCTGCACGCAAGCTATGGGCCATTCAACAAGCCCATGGGCAGAACGCGGTGGCGATCTACCAGGGCAATCCCAGCGTCCACAACTACGGCTTGATGACCCACAGTAACTACTTCCTCGGACTGCTCAAGACCCGTAACCGCTTTTCCGCCACCTCGGTCGACCAATTGCCCCAGCACCTGACCAGTTACCTGATGTATGGCCATGGTCTGTTGCTACCGATTCCGGATATCGATCACACGGACTTCATGCTGATTCTGGGCGCCAACCCCTTGGCTTCCAATGGCAGCATCATGACCGTGCCGGATGTCGAGAAGCGCCTCAAGGCGATCCAGGCCCGGGGCGGTAAAGTGGTGGTGGTCGATCCGCGGCGCAGCGAAACCGCAGCGATGGCCGACCAGCATATCTTTGTCCGCCCAGGAGGGGATGCGGCGTTGCTGTGCGGGGTGCTCAACACCCTGTTTACCGAAGGCCTGGAGCGTGCGTCGGCGTTGCCGGTCGATGGCCTGGACGCGGTGCGCGGCGCCATTGCTCCGTTCACCGCCGAGTCGATGGAGCCCCTGTGTGGCGTCCAGGCGTGCGTTATCCGGCAATTGGCACGTGACTTCGCCGCTGCCGATAAAGCGGTGTGCTACGGCCGCATGGGCGTTTCCACCCAGGCGTTCGGCACGCTGTGCCATTGGCTGGTGCAATTGATCAATCTGGTCACGGGCAACCTGGACCGGGTCGGGGGCGCCCTGTGCACGCAGCCGGCGGTGGATCTGGTGGCGAGTACTTCAGGCGGGCATTTCAATGCCTGGCAGAGCCGCATCTCGGGTTTACCGGAATACGGCGGTGAGTTGCCGGTGGTGGCACTGGCTGAAGAAATGCTAGGGGAGGGCGAGGGCCAGGTGCGCGCGCTGGTGACGGTGGCGGGTAACCCGGTGCTGTCCACGCCCAACGGGCGGCAGCTGGAGCGTGCGCTGGACGGGCTTGAGTTCATGCTCAGCATCGATCTGTACATTAACGAAACCACGCGTTATGCCGATCTGATCCTGCCGTCCACCTCGGCGCTGGAGAACGATCACTACGACACCACCTTCAACCTCCTGGCGGTACGCAACGTCAGCCGTTTCAATCGCGCGATCCTGCCCAAGCCGGAAGGTGCACTGCATGATTGGGAGATCTTCGTTGGCCTGGCCAAAGCGTTCGCTGCGCTGAGCGATAAGCCGTTGAAGCCGACCATGCCACCGGCGCAGATGATCGACGTTGGCTTGCGTCAGGGCCGTTATGGCGAGCGCTCCTCCTACAATCTATCGATAGAAACGCTGGCTCAGCATCCTCACGGCATTGACCTGGGGCCGTTGCAGCCCAACCTCGCGGCGCGTTTGAAAACCGTGAACCAGCGTATCCAGGCTGCTCCAGCGGAGATTCTCATCGATCTGCAGCGCTTTGCCGGGCTGCAGCCAGCAGGTCCGGATCAGTTGCTGTTGATCGGTCGTCGGCATGTGCGTAGCAACAACTCCTGGATGCACAACTTTCACCGGCTGGTGAAGGGCAAGCCGCGTCATCAATTGCTCATGCATCCGGATGATCTGGCGGGCCGCCACTTGCAGGACGGCCAGCGGGTGCGGGTCAGTTCCCGGGTGGGCAGTATCGAGGTTGAGGTTCAGGCATGCAGCGACATGATGCCCGGGGTTGTCAGCCTGCCTCATGGCTTTGGCCATGCCCGTGTCGGGGTACAGCTGGAAATCGCGGGTAATCAACCCGGGGCCAGTGCCAATGACCTCACCGATGAGCGTCAGCACGATGCAGTTTCTGGCAACGCCGCACTCAACGGTGTGCCGGTGCAGGTGGTTGCGGCCTGATATCGGCAAGGCCGAGCGTCAAGCTCGGCTTTCCGATACAATGCGTCACCGTGCCGACAACCAGGTCGGAAAGTTCAGCCGCGAGGTGCTTCATGGATATCATTGAAACAATCAAAGAGCAGATTGCTAACAACACTATTCTGCTTTACATGAAAGGCTCGCCGAATGCCCCGCAGTGCGGTTTTTCGGCCAAGGCGGCGCAAGCCGTGATGGGTTGTGGCGAGAAATTCGCTTACGTGGATATCCTGCAGAATCCGGAAATCCGCGCCAACCTGCCAAAATATGCCAACTGGCCGACCTTCCCACAGCTGTGGGTTGCCGGTGAGCTGGTTGGCGGTTCCGACATCATGGCTGAAATGTTTGCCAACGGCGAACTGCAGACCCTGATCAAGGAAGCTGCAGCCAAGGCTGAGGCGGCCAAGGCCTGATTACAGGTTTTTGCACAATAAAAAGCCCCGCAATGCGGGGCTTTTTATTGTGGCAAGATTGGCGAAATTATTCGCCCATCTGCGACTGCAGGTAGTTTTCCAGACCGACTTTGTCGATCAGGCTCAACTGGGTTTCCAGCCAGTCGATGTGCTCTTCCTCGGACTCGAGGATGTCTTCAAGCATTTCGCGGCTGCCGAAGTCGCCAACGGTTTCACAATGGGCGATCGCGGCTTTGAGGTCGATCAGGCCTTTCTGCTCGATCTTCAGGTCGCATTCGAGCATTTCTTTGGTGTGTTCACCAATCAGCAGCTTGCCCAGGTCCTGGACGTTGGGAATACCTTCGAGAAACAGAATGCGCTTGATCAGTTTGTCAGCGTGCTTCATTTCATCGATGGATTCTTTGTACTCGTGCTTGCCGAGCTTATCCAGACCCCAGTCTTCGTACATGCGCGCATGCAGGAAGTATTGGTTGATTGCGACCAGCTCGTTTCCGAGGATCTTGTTGAGATGCTGGATGACGCTTACGTCGCCTTTCATGATGGGGTCCTGCCCTATAAGTGTGCCTATAAGGAAGAGTTTGAGCCCCGCAACTTCGACTGTCAAACCTAAGTTATTGAATAATAAGTGAAAATTAATCGGAATAAGAATGTTTGTGTTCCGCGTTTTAACCCTAACTTGTTGAATTACAGGCATAAAAAAACCGGACACGAGGTCCGGTTCTTGAATTCGCTGGTTTTTACGCTACGGAAAATTCCACAGGGTAAGGCAGGGCGGCCTGGCTGACCTGCAGTTCGGTCAGGGTTTCACGCACTACCTGTTTGGCCAGGCAGGCACATTTGCCACACTGGCTTGCCACGTTGGTGGCGGTTCTGACTTCCTTGTAGCTGCAGCATCCTTCATAGATCGCATCGCGGATCTGTCCGTCGGTTACACCAACACAAAGACACACATACATAGGGCAGACCATCGCTGGTAAAGGCTCAATGCGAAGAAGCTTAATGTTAATGAGAATGCTTGTCAAAGCACATTGTTCCTTACTTTTGCCTAGGGCGACCAGCGGCAGGTGTTGCGCGAGAGGCGTGGAAATTCGGCGAGCAGCGCCTGGCGGTGTATCATGGCCGACCTTTGCACTGACAGGTGGCTCATGCCGGCCTGTACAGCGTGTTTCAAACCATCAGGAGATATCGAATGAGCGTACTCGTTGGCAAAACTGCCCCGGACTTCACCGTTCCAGCCGTACTGGGCAATGGCGAAATCGTCGACAGCTTCAACCTGGCTTCGGCCATCAAAGGCAAGTACGGCCTGGTGTTCTTCTACCCGCTGGACTTCACCTTCGTCTGCCCGTCCGAGCTGATCGCTCTGGATCACCGCATGGCCGAATTCCGCGATCGTAACGTTGAAGTGATCGCTGTTTCGATCGACTCGCACTTCACCCACAACGCCTGGCGTAACACCCCGATCAATGCCGGTGGCATCGGTCAGGTGCAGTACATCATGGCTGCCGACATGAAGCACGAGATTGCCAAGGCCTACGACGTCGAGTCCGAAGGCGGTGTTGCATTCCGTGGCGCGTTCCTGATCGACGACAAAGGCGTTGTCCGTTCGCAGATCGTCAACGACCTGCCACTGGGCCGCAACATGGACGAGCTGCTGCGTCTGGTCGACGCCCTGCAATTCCACGAAGAGCACGGCGAAGTCTGCCCTGCAAACTGGAAAAAAGGCGACAAGGGCATGACCGCTTCGCCTGAAGGCGTTGCTGCTTACCTGAGCGAGAACGCTGGCAAGCTGTAATAGCGAGCGACAAAAAAACCGGCCTTGATGGCCGGTTTTTTTATGGGTTCAGCAAGGCTTCAGTCGTTGAAGTCCTGCCAGCCGCCCATTTCTTTCCAACGGTTGACGATGCCGCAGAACAGTTCGGCAGTCTTCTCGGTGTCGTAACGGGCCGAGTGGGCCTCACGACCGTCGAAGTCAATGTCGGCACTCTGGCAGGCCCGGGCCAGAACGGTCTGGCCATAGGCAAGACCGGCCAGGGTGGCGGTGTCGAAGCTGGAGAACGGATGAAACGGGTTGCGTTTCATGTCGTGGCGCGCCACGGCTGCGTTGAGGAAGCCCAGGTCGAAACTGCTGTTGTGGCCAACCAGGATCGCCCGCTTGCAGCCATTGGCTTTCAGCGCCTTGCGCACGCCACGGAAGATATCGGTCAGGGCCGATTCTTCACTGACGGCCATGCGCAGTGGGTGATCCAGCTTGATTCCGGTGAATTCCAGCGCGGCTTGTTCGATGTTGGCGCCTTCGAACGGTTCGACCCGGAAGAAGTACGTGTGCTCCGGGAACAGGAAGCCTTTTTCATCCATGCCGATGGTGACGGCTGCGATTTCCAGCAGGGCATCGGTAGCGCTGTTGAAACCACCGGTCTCGACATCCACTACAACCGGCAGGTAGCCACGAAAACGTTCAGCCATCGGGTGGCGTGGGCCACCGCTTGGACCTTCCTGGTCGTCGTACAGATCATCACTCACGCAGTTTCCTCCAGCAGGCGCCAGCGCAGTTGCTCACCGGCGCGCAGCGGGATAACGGTCTGCTCGCCGAACGGCAAGCTGCTTGGGGCGGTCCAGCTTTCGCGAACCAGGGTAATGGTCTCCGTGTTGCGCGGCAGGCCATAGAAGTCAGGGCCGTGCTTGCTGGCAAAACCTTCGAGCTTGTCCAGCGCGTTACGCTGCTCGAACGCTTCGGCATACATCTCGATCGCCGCATAGGCGGTGTAGCAGCCAGCGCAGCCGCAGGCCGCTTCTTTGGCGTGACGGGCGTGGGGGGCCGAGTCGGTGCCGAGGAAGAATTTGCTGCTGCCGCTGGTGGCGGCATCAAGCAAGGCCACCTGGTGGGTGTTGCGCTTGAGGATCGGCAAGCAATAGAAGTGCGGACGAATACCGCCCACCAGCATGTGGTTGCGGTTGTACAGCAGATGCTGGGCGGTGATGGTCGCGCCGACGTTGGCCGGGGCTTCGTTGACAAACTGCACGGCGTCACTGGTGGTGATGTGTTCGAAGACCACTTTCAGGGTCGGGAAACGCTCGACGACACGGCGCAGGTGTTCTTCGATGAACAGCTTCTCGCGGTCGAACACGTCGATCTCGCTGCGGGTCACTTCACCGTGTACCAGCAGCGGCATGCCGATTTCGGCCATGGCTTCGAGCACCGGGAAAATAGTGTCGATGCTGGTCACGCCGGAGTCGGAGTTGGTCGTGGCGCCGGCCGGATACAGCTTGGCGGCATGCACGAAGCCAGTGGCCTTGGCCGCACGGACGTCCTCGGGCTGGGTACGGTCGGTGAGGTACAGCACCATCAGTGGCTCGAAACGGCTACCGGCCGGACGTGCGGCCAGGATGCGTTCGCGATAGGCGCCAGCTTCGGCGGCATTGCGTACTGGCGGTACCAGGTTGGGCATGATGATTGCGCGAGCAAAGGTGCGCGCAACATCGCCAACGGTGTGGGGCAGGACAGCGCCATCGCGAAGATGGATGTGCCAGTCATCGGGACGCAGGAGGGTCAGGCGGTCGGACATTGGGGATTCCAGGCGGGTCGAACTCAAGGTGAATGCTACCGGAAAAGCCGGAGCCGAGCACTCGCTATCAAGTTTTGCCGCGCCTGACCGATAGCCTGCGGGTATACCGTGAAAATCTGTGGAGCCGCCCGTGCGCCAGTGTTATCTAACCCTGCTCAGTATGTTTGTCTGCCTGCCGGCGACAGCGCTTACCTTCCAGACCCGTCTGGAGAATATTGAGTGGAAGGTCGAAGGCGATCAGTTCGAATGCCGCCTGGTCCAGCCGATTACCGATTTCGGCAGTGGTGAATTCGTACGTCGTGCCGGAGAACAGGCCACCTTTCAATTGCGCTCGAGCAGCAATGTGCTGGGCACAGGTTCGGCAACCTTGCTTGCCGCCGCGGCGCCTTGGCAGCCCGGCCGCGGCGACATCAATCTGGGCTCGGTGCGTATGGCGCGCAACGGCGTACTGTTTACCAGCTCCCAAGGCCAGGCCAGTCGTCTGATCAATGGCTTGCTTGACGGTCGCAGCACCGTGGTGCGCAACTATGCCGGCGAAGCCGGGCGGACGATGGAAGTGCGCTTGTTACCGGTGAAATTCAGCAAGGCCTATGGGGATTATCAGGTCTGCGCCGCTAAGCTGCTGCCAATGAACTACGATCAGGTGCGTCAGGGGCGGGTCGGTTTCCCGGGCGGCGGTATCGATCTGGACGCCAGTGCCAAGGCGCGCCTGGATGTGATCCTGGAGTTTCTCAAGGCCGATCCTACGGTCAATCGCATTGAACTCGATGGTCATTCCGACAACAGTGGCAATCGCCTGACCAACCGTGACCTGTCCCGGCGTCGTGCATTGGCAGTGATGGAGTACCTTAAAGCGCACGGCATTCCTGAAGATCAGATCAGCGTGCGTTTTCACGGTGAGCGCTACCCGCTGGCCGCCAACAACTCGGCCGCCAACCGCGCCCGCAATCGCCGGGTGAATATTCAGCTTGATCGTGTAACCCCGGTTGAAACTGCGTCAGAAAAAGCCCCGGAAACACCAACGGCCCCAGCGGCGCAAACGGATACTGGCAAGCCGTCGATCAAGTCCTGAGGTGCGACCGTCCGTCGCGCTCTCGACAGTTCCTGTCGCTTTGTCGTCACAAGCTGTCGCCCCACTGTAATTTTTGCGGCAAGGCCGGTAGAATCGACGGCTTTCCGTACAACCCCGTGGAGTGATGGCATGGCGGACGTAAAAAAGGTCGTACTGGCGTATTCCGGCGGCCTTGATACTTCGGTGATTCTCAAGTGGCTGCAGGATACCTACAACTGTGAAGTGGTGACTTTCACCGCCGATCTGGGGCAGGGCGAGGAGGTCGAACCGGCCCGCGCCAAGGCTCAGGCAATGGGTGTGAAAGAAATCTACATCGATGACCTGCGCGAAGAGTTCGTACGCGACTTCGTATTCCCGATGTTCCGCGCCAACACCGTTTATGAAGGTGAGTACCTGCTGGGTACTTCCATCGCTCGTCCGCTTATCGCCAAGCGCCTGATCGAAATCGCCAATGAAACCGGCGCCGATGCTATTTCCCACGGTGCTACCGGCAAGGGCAATGACCAGGTGCGTTTCGAACTGGGTGCCTACGCACTCAAGCCGGGTGTCAAAGTCATTGCGCCATGGCGTGAGTGGGACCTGCTGTCCCGCGAAAAACTGATGGACTATGCCGAGAAGCACGGTATCCCGATCGAGCGCCACGGCAAGAAGAAGTCGCCCTATTCGATGGACGCCAACCTGCTGCACATCTCCTATGAAGGTGGCGTGCTGGAGGATACCTGGACCGAACACGAAGAAGACATGTGGAAGTGGACCAAGTCGCCGGAAAGCGCGCCTGACGTCCCTACCTACCTGGAACTGACCTACCGCAACGGTGACATCGTCGCCCTGGACGGCGTTGAAATGACGCCAGCCACCGTGCTCGCCACGCTCAACCGCATCGGCGGTGAGAACGGCATCGGTCGTCTCGACATCGTCGAGAACCGTTATGTCGGCATGAAGTCCCGTGGTTGCTACGAGACGCCAGGCGGCACCATCATGCTGCGTGCCCACCGTGCAATCGAATCGATCACTCTGGATCGTGAAGTTGCTCACCTTAAAGACGAGCTGATGGTCAAGTACGCCAGCCTGATCTACACCGGTTACTGGTGGAGCCCGGAGCGTCTGATGCTGCAGCAGATGATCGACGCGTCCCAGGTCAATGTGAACGGTGTCGTTCGCCTGAAACTGTACAAGGGCAACGTGATTGTCACCGGTCGCAAGTCCGATGACTCGCTGTTCGATGCCAACATCGCAACCTTCGAGGAAGATGGTGGTGCTTACAACCAGGCCGACGCGGCGGGCTTCATCAAGCTCAATGCCTTGCGTATGCGCATTGCTGCAAACAAGGGTCGTTCGCTGATCTGAGCGATGCCTTGAATGAAAACCCCGGACTTGTTCCGGGGTTTTTTTTACCTGTCGATTGCCTGGGTTTCCAGTGTTATCCGGGTGCCTGTCTCCAGATTGTATAGAACCCAGGTATTGCCCTCAGTTTGTTTCTGATTAAGTGCGTGCAGGGCAAATTGTTCGAGTAACTTGTTGGACCTGGCTCCACTCAGGGTAATGGTTACAGTTGCCTGCTCAGGCTGCATGGGTTTTCCAATACAGTGTGCCGGGATGATGTCATTGTCTGTCGAGGTGCTGATAGTTTCCTGGTTTTTTTTCACCTCAACAGGTGTCTGTATTACATCACTTATTGATGTGTCCATTACTGTGGGTAGTTCCGTCGGCATTGGGGGAGGGGAGAACGGCGTGGAGTCAGCTACAGGCGGTGAGTACAAGGATTTATAATTGAAATTCAGTGTAAGGAAGAACAGAACTGTAAGGAAAAATGGAAAGCCTACTAGAAACCAGGTGTAGGTGGTCTGACTTCCCTCGCTCAGAAAAGGTAATGAGGCCAGCGCAGACGCTTCGATAATACCGGCGAATATCGCAATGATGGTCAATGGGCTTTTCGGCTCAGCGTTGCTCATAGCTCTTTCCTCGCCTTGCTGTCCCAATGATGTGGTCATTAGTCGAGATATAAAATTGGGTTGGCATTAGGCCAAATTTCTGCGGGGGGAACTTATTACCCCGCAACTGGTATCGAACCTTATAGGTGCTAGTGCATATCAATCAGAGTTATAGGATTTTTCCTTCAAGTATTACGGCGCTGTTGGCTGGGCCGTCTCTGTGTTCTGGTGTTAATTTGGGGTCGCAGAGATTGTCTCTGTAGCACTCAAAGGAATTGATAAAGGTTTGCGAGCGTCTGGCTGTAAGTTTTTTGTAGGACCAATCCTCTGTGTGTGTAGGTTTTATCTTTGTGTGCATTTGCTTGCGGGTACCGCAATACAATCTGTCGTGTGACTAGGCTATTGTGCGTGCTCAAAAAAAATCGAACAGCGAACAATTGGATCTGCCCATGAATAAAGTGCTGATCGTGGATGATCATCCGGTCATTCGCCTGGCGGTACGTATGCTGATGGAGCGGCATGGTTATGAAGTCATCGCGGAGACGGATAATGGCGTGGACGCATTGCAACTGGCACGAGAGCATGATCCGGATATTGTCATTCTCGATATCGGCATCCCCAAGCTTGACGGTCTTGAAGTCATCGCCCGGCTCACGCTCACCTGCCCGGGTGCCAAGGTGCTGGTGCTGACTTCGCAGGCTCCAGGCCATTTTTCGATGCGCTGCATGCAGGCAGGTGCAGCGGGTTACGTTTGCAAGCAGCAGGATCTGACTGAGCTACTGAGTGCAATCAAGGCGGTACTGTCCGGCTACAGCTACTTCCCGAACCAAGCCTTGCATTCGGTACGCAGCAATCTGGGTGGAACCAGCGAGGCCGATATGGTCGAGCGTCTGTCGGGGCGGGAGATGATGGTCCTGCAGCAGTTGGCGCGAGGCAAGACCAACAAGGAAATTGCCGATGGCATGTTTCTCAGTAACAAGACGGTCAGTACGTACAAGACCCGACTGTTGCTAAAGCTCAATGCACGATCATTGGTTGATCTGATCGAACTGGCTCAACGTAACGGTCTGCTTTGATTATGCCAAATGCAACAAAGCCTCCATTGAGGAGGCTTTGTTGGCAAGGCCGCTGCTGAACTGCCAGGTGCTGCTTGACGAGGCGGTGTGGAAGGATCAGAGGTCGAAATCGTAATCAGCCAACTGTTTCTGCAGGCGGCGTTCTTCGAGCATGTTATCAATGGTGCGGCGCTTGCTCAGGTTGGTTTTTGCTGTTTCAACAGCCGGCTCCACATCGTCTGACTCAACAGGAGAGAATTCTTCATCTACTTCCAGGTCTTCTTTAACGGTGCTCATATGTCACTCCCAGCCAAGAGGCCATTGGCGCACCTTATAGCGAGAATCCTTGAGCGGGTAAAAAAGATTTTTTCAATCGAGTGAGCAAGGTTTTCACTATCTACTCAATCGTCGGAGGTTTTCTGCTTGTATTCGCACAGGTCTTCGATCCGGCAGCTCCCGCAACGGGGCTTGCGTGCCAGACACACATAACGTCCATGCAGGATCAACCAGTGGTGGGCATCAAGCAGGTAGGTCTTGGGCACGAACTTCATCAGTGCCTTCTCAACCTCAAGCACAGTCTTGCCCGGAGCAATGCCCGTACGATTGCTGACCCGAAAAATGTGGGTATCCACAGCCATCGTCAGTTGCCGGAAGGCAGTGTTCAGCACTACGTTGGCGGTCTTGCGGCCTACGCCGGGCAACGCTTCGAGTGCCTCGCGGGTTTGCGGTACCTGGCTGTTGTGCTGTTCGATCAGCAAGCGGCAGGTTTCGATCACGTTGCGCGCTTTGCTGTTGTACAGCCCAATGGTCTTGATGTACTGCGAGAGCCCGTCAACACCCAAGGCATAGATGGCTTCGGGAGTATTGGCGAGCGGGTACAGCTTGGCGGTCGCTTTGTTCACGCTGACGTCGGTGGCCTGCGCCGAAAGAATGACGGCAATCAGCAGCTCGAAGGGTGAGGTGTAGGCCAGTTCTGTCTTGGGCTCAGGGTTGTCTTCGTGCAGCCTGCGAAATATTTCCAGGCGTTTGGCAGCATTCATGGGGTCAACGCTTTCCTTGACGACGTGAAGGGGCTCGCCACAGGCAAACCCGGTTGTACAGGGCCAGCAACAGGCCCAACAGAAAAAAAGCACCAGGCAGCAGTGTGGCCAGATGCAACCCAGCCCATCCCGCCAGCAGTTCGCGACAAATCCCCAACGTGATACACAGGGCGGCGAATCCCGACAACAACCGGGTGACTTCCCGCCAGCGGCGACGCTCGTCCTGGGTGCACTCGAACACCACGCATTGTACGGCGATCAATGCCGGATAGGGGCTGAGTGCCTGATACAGCGGCAGGGCCCAGGCGCGTAGGCTCAGTTCCAGGCAGGTCACCAGTGCGGCGGCGAGCAGAACGCTGGCCAGTATCCTGCTGCGGGCCTCAAGCCAGCGCTGCAGTGGACTCATTGCTGCGTGATGCAAGGCAATCAGCAACACACTGAAGCCGGCAATGGCGCAGGCATTGAGCACGGACTGAGTGGCTCCCAGAATCGGGGCCAGGCTCATTGCTGCCAGCCATTGCTTACTCATCGCTGCTGCCCTCGAGTAATTGCTGGCGGTGCTCGTCGAAGTAACGCAGGGCGTCATGCACAGCGTGGATCACGGCGCGTGAGGTCACTGTGGCGCCAGCCAGTTGATCGAACTGACCGTTATCACGCTTGAGCGCCCAGGCTGCATCAGGTGTGGTCTGGCGGTTGGCGCCGCTGAAGGTCTGCAGCCAGTGATTGCCCGGCTCTACCAATTGCCCCCCTAAACCTGGTGTTTCTTGCTGGCGCAGCACTTTGGTGCCGATCAGGCGGCCTTGGGTGTCGATGGCAATCAGCAGTTCGAGTGGGCCCGCGTAGCCTTGGCTGCGGCTGTGCAGCACCACGGCGCTGGGCCGACCTGCGAGGCTGGCACGGTAGCCTGCAAGCAACTGGCTGTGGTCGAGGTGTGGGATCTTTAACACCAACGGGGCCTGTAGCGGCTGATTGTCATAGGTCTTTTCTGGCAGGACGCTGAGCCAGATCTGTGCTTTGAGCTGTTGTTGGGCCAGGGCAATATCGGGGGCGCTGAAGTGCTGCCAGATTACGCTGCTGCCCAGGCTCAGCAGTGCAACCAGTAACAGCAGCACGCTATTGCGAATTGCATGACGGTTCATGATGACACCGCTTGACGACGTTCGGCCCAGCGCTCGAGTGCCGGCACGCAAAGGTTCATCAGCAAGACGGCAAAAGCGGTACCGTCTGGATAGCTGCCCCAGGTGCGAATCAGGTAAATCAGCAGCCCCATGCCGATGCCAAACAGCAACTTTGCCTGCGGTGATCGGGCCCCCGAAACGGGTTCGGTCGCGATGAAGAACGCTGCCAACATGGTCGAGCCACTGAACAAATGGAGCAGGGGAGAACCATTGGAGTCTGAGCCCGATCCATTCCAGCAAAACAGGCTGATCACAAACAGGCTTGCCAGCAGGCCGACAGGGGCATGCCAACTGAAGACTTTGCGTTGCAACAGCAGTAAACCGCCGAGCAGAAAGGCAAGGTTGACCCATTCGCTGCCTTTGCCACCAACATGACCGAATCCTGGATGGCTGCTGAACAACTCATCCAGGGTCAGGCTGCGGTTGTTGCGCAGACCATCGAGAAGCGTGGCTTGAGCCCAGGCGTCGGGTTGCTCGCTTCCGCCAAAACCAAAAACATGTTGCAGGCTGGCGCCCAGGTCCAGCAGTTGCACGCCGGGCCACTGGGTCATGTGTTGTGAAAAGGCCAGCAGCACCAGCGCATAGCCGAGCATGGCCGGGTTGAACGGGTTTTTACCGACACCGCCATACAGGTGCTTGCCGAGGGTGATGGCGCTTGCGCTGGCGATTACCGGCACCCACCAGGGCGCATAGGCCGGCAGGGCGACGGCAAGCAGGGTGGCGCTGACCAGGGCGCTGCCGTCATTGAGTGAAGGCAGAACAGGTCGTTGCTGCAGCTTGAGCAACAGCGCCTCACAGCCAAGGGCTGATCCCGCACATAGCAGCAGATTGAACAGCAGCCCCCAACCGTGTTGCCAGAGCAGCGTCAACACCCCCGGCAGGCACGCCAGCAGCACCAGCAACATAGTGCTGCGCAGGCGATCGCTGGCGTCAACGGCTGGCATGGGCGTCGGCCGCTTGCAAAGCCTGCAGGTGCCCCTGGGCCTGATCGGCCTCCCGCTCCAGCTCAGCCAACTGAGCCCGCTGAGCATTGTTCGGTGTCTCCCCGAAGGCGCTTCTGGCTTTGTTCAATTGTGCCCGGCTCATGGCTGCAGCGATTTTGGCCTTTTTCAGGGCCGCATCGGCAGCGGCGGTTTTCTGTGCCTTGACCCGTTCAATGGCCGCTTTGATCGGATCATCGTTGGCGACAGCCTGGTCTTTGCTGTTACTGGTACTGGCGGTACGTTGACTGCGGGCAGCGCGTTCGGCTTGCTTGCGTGCCTCTTCGCGCTGTAGGCGGCTGTTGCGCAACTCAAAGCGGCGGCGTGCATGGTTGCGCTTGGCGGTACGTGCGGCCAGTGCCTCGGCGTCCAGGGCCATGCCGCCGACAATCGGCACGATGCTGGCACTCAGCGGCAGCAGGTCGATGCAATCGACCGGGCAGGGGGCCACGCACAAATCGCAGCCGGTGCATTCGGCGCTGATGACGGTGTGCATCAATTTGGCTGCACCGACAATCGCATCCACCGGGCAGGCCTGAATGCATTTGGTGCAGCCGATGCATTCCGCCTCGCGGATATAGGCAACCTGGGGCGGTGCGCTTCCACGCTCGGGGTCCAGGGCAATGACAGGTACCTGCAGAAGCCTGGCCAGGGCTACGATAGTTTCAGTGCCCCCTGGTGGGCATTTGTTGATCGCCTCGCCTTTGGTCAGGCCCTCAGCATAGGGCTTGCAGCCAGAGTGGCCACACTTGCCGCACTGGGTCTGCGGTAGCAGGGCATCGATGCGTTGAATCAGACTCATGATGTAAATAATCCGTTGAAGCCGAGAAACGCCAGGGCCATCACCCCCGCCCCGATCAGCTCTACGGGTAGACCGCGAAAGCTCTCAGGCATGGCGTCGTTGTCACTGCGTTGACGCAAATCGGCGAACAAACCCAGCGCCAGCCAGAAACCCAAGCCGCCGCCCAGGCTCCAGGCGAGCGTCTGCACTGCACCATATCCGCCTTCCGTAACCTGCAGGCTCAAGCCTAGCAGTGCCACATTGCCCAACAACAATGGCTTTAGCCCATCGAAGGGCAGTGTCGGCATGGCTCGAGACAATAGTCCCAGCAATGGTTCAATCAGCAACACGCACAGGGGCAGAAGGATGAACAGGCGCAGGTACTCGAACTGCAAGGGTTGCAGTAAGTAGCGATAAAGCAATTGGCCGAGGTTGGTGGCAAGTACCAGCAGCGCCAGCGTTGCCAGACCAAGCGCGTGCAGGCGACGGCGCTGGTGGCCAGCCGCAGGTTGCAACAGCGGGTCGATGGCCAGTCCCTGATGCAGAACCAGGTTGTTGACCAGCGCGGCGCTGATCAGGGCCAGAATGAATTCGCTCATGGTGGTGCACACTGCCAGGGCTGATCGCCATTATCCGGCAATGACGCGAGGATTAGAACGCCCCGGACGCAATCGTCCGGGGCGCAGGGTTTACTTGATGCGCTGACCTGGCTTGGCGCCGCTGTCGGGGCTCAGCAGGTAGATTTCTTCACCGCCAGGGCCTGCAGCCATGACCATGCCCTCGGAAATGCCGAAACGCATTTTACGCGGCTTGAGGTTGGCGATCATCATGGTCAGGCGACCTTCAAGCTTGGCCGGATCCGGGTAGGCCGACTTGATGCCGGAGAACACGTTGCGTTGCTCGTCACCGATGTCCAGAGTCAGACGCAGCAGCTTGTCGGCGCCTTCAACCGCTTCGGCCTTGAGGATCAAGGCGACGCGCAGGTCGACGGCAGCAAAGGTGTCGAAGTCGATCTCGGCCGACAACGGATCCTTGCTCAGTTCGCCATTGCCAGTGACAACGGAGGTCTGGCTGGCGGCCAGGTCTTCCTTGCTGGCGGCGGTCATGGCTTCGACCTTGGCCGGGTCGATACGGCTCATCAGTGCCTTGAACGGGTTCAGCTGGTGATTGCTCAAGCGGGTCTGATGGTCGTTCCAGGTCAGCGGCGCAACGTTGAGGAAGGCCTCGGCGTCGGCGGCCAGCAGCGGCAGTACCGGCTTGAGGAAGATCACCAGTTGGCGGAACAGGTTGATGCCCTGGGCACAGATGGCCTGGACTTCGTCCTGCTTGCCTTCCTGTTTGGCCAGCGACCACGGGGCCTTGTCGGCAATCCAGGCGTTGGCGCGGTCCGCCAGGCCCATGATTTCACGCATGGCACGGGCGAAATCGCGCGCTTCATAGGCCTCGGCAATGCTCGGTGCGGCGGCCAGGAAGGCTTCGGTCAGCTCTGGAGCGGCATCGCCGGCCACCATCACGCCATCGTTGCCCTTTTGAATGAAGCCGGCGCAGCGGCTGGCAATGTTGACCACTTTGCCGACCAGGTCGGAATTGACCTTCTGCACGAAATCTTCGAGGTTCAGGTCGAGGTCGTCGACACCACGGCTGAGCTTGGAGGCGTAGTAGTAACGCAGGTATTCCGGCGCCAGGTGGTCCAGGTAGGTACGGGCCTTGATGAAGGTGCCGCGGGATTTCGACATCTTCGAGCCGTTGACCGTCAGGTAGCCGTGCACATTGATGCCGGTCGGCTTGCGGTAGCCGGCGCCTTCGAGCATGGCGGGCCAGAACAGGGCGTGGAAGTTGACGATATCCTTGCCGATGAAGTGGTACAGCTCGGCCTTGGAGTCCTTGTTCCAGTACGCATCGAAGTCCAGTTCCGGGCGACGGGCGCAGAGGTTCTTGAAGCTGGCCATGTAACCGATCGGCGCATCCAGCCAGACATAGAAGTATTTGCCCGGCTCGCCAGGGATTTCGAAACCGAAATACGGCGCGTCACGGGAGATGTCCCATTCCTGCAGGCCGGCATCCAGCCATTCGGCGATCTTGTTGGCTACGGCGTCTTGCAGGGTGCCGCTGCGGGTCCACTGCTGCAGCATGGCCTGGAAGTCGGGCAGCTTGAAGAAGAAGTGCTGCGAATCCTTGAGCACCGGAGTAGCTCCGGAAATCGCCGACTTGGGGTTCTTCAGCTCGGTAGGCGCATAGGTGGCGCCGCATTTTTCACAGTTGTCGCCGTACTGGTCTTCAGTGGCGCATTTGGGGCAGGTGCCCTTGATGAAGCGGTCGGCCAGGAACATTTTCTTGTCCGGGTCGAAGTACTGGGTGATCGAGCGGGTGGCAATGTGCCCGGCATCACGCAGCTTGAGATAGATCTGGTTCGACAGCTCGCGGTTTTCTTCGGCGTGGGTCGAATGGAAGTTGTCGAAATCCACCAGGAAGTCGGCAAAGTCCCCGGCGTGCTCGGCCTGGACGGCAGCGATCAACTGCTCGGGGGTAATGCCTTCTTTCTCGGCGCGCAGCATGATCGCCGAACCATGGGCGTCGTCCGCGCAGACATAGACGCATTGGTTGCCGCGATGCTTCTGGTAGCGCACCCACATGTCTGTCTGGATGTACTCGAGCATATGGCCAAGGTGAATGGAACCATTGGCATAGGGCAGGGCGCTGGTTACGAGAATCTGACGTGGCTCGGACATGGGGGCTCGGCTACTTTTTTCGGCTACTTGAGATGAAACGGTGATCGGCCACTATAAAACGCCGGGAAATTTATTTCACCCCATGGACGTCTGTGGATGTTTCGCGGGTTAGCATAGTGGTCTGTTTTACTCAGTCTTTTTAATGGGAGTCTCCATGAGTGCCGTCACTCGCGCAGCCGTCGAAGCCGTTCTTCGCCAGTACACCGACCCTTACCTGAACCAGGATCCGGTCAGCGCCGGCTGTGTACAGACCATCGATATCCAGGGCGAGCGGGTCAATGTCCAGCTGCAACTGGGTTACGCTGCCGGCCTGTTCAAGAATGGCTGGGCGCAAGTCCTGAAAACCGCCATTGAAGGCATCGACGGGGTCGTCTCGGCACAGGTCGACATTACCTGCGTGATCGCCGCACACAAAGGCCAGGCGCAAATCCCGGGCCTGGCCAACGTCAAGAACATCATTGCCGTTGCCTCGGGCAAGGGCGGCGTGGGCAAGTCTACGACCGCCGCTAACCTGGCCCTGGCTCTGGCCCGTGAAGGTGCGCGCGTGGGGATTCTCGATGCTGATATCTACGGTCCGAGCCAGGGCATGATGTTTGGCATCCCTGAGCGCACCCGCCCGCAGATTCGTGAGCAAAAGTGGTTCGTGCCGCTCAAGGCCCATGGTGTCGAAGTGATGTCCATGGCGTTCCTGACCGATGACAACACGCCGATGGTCTGGCGCGGGCCAATGGTTTCCGGGGCGTTGCTGCAGCTGGTAACCCAGACCGCCTGGGACGACCTCGACTACCTGGTGATCGACATGCCGCCAGGCACTGGCGATATCCAGTTGACCCTGGCGCAGAAGGTTCCGGTGGCCGGTTCGGTGATCGTGACCACGCCGCAGGACCTGGCCCTGATCGACGCCAAGAAAGGCGTGGAAATGTTCCGCAAGGTCAACATTCCGGTATTGGGTGTGGTCGAGAACATGGCCGTGCATATCTGCTCCAATTGTGGCCATGCCGAGCATCTGTTTGGTGAAGGCGGCGGTGAGAAGCTGGCCAGTCAATATGGTGTGGAACTGCTGGCCTCGCTGCCGTTGTCGATGCTGATTCGCGAGCAAGCCGACAGTGGCAAGCCGACGGCTATCGCCGAGCCGGAGAGCCAGATTGCCATGGTCTACCAGGAGCTGGCCCGTCAGGTGGGCGCACGGATCGTGTTGCAGGAGGCCGTGGCGCCTGCGATGCCGAATATCACCATCAGCGAAGACTGATTGGGGTTCAATCGCGGATGAATCCGCTCCTGTAGGAGCGGATTCATCCGCGATGCTTTCGCAGGGCAAAAAAAGCCCCGCCTGTTAAGGGCGGGGCTTTTTTCAAGCTGTAAAGCGGAAGTTAGATAACTTCTACTTCTTCAGCCTGCATGCCTTTCTGACCGCGGGTAGCGATGAAAGAGACCGCTTGGCCTTCTTTCAGGCTCTTGAAGCCGTCAGCCTTGATGGCTTTGAAGTGTACGAACAGGTCGTCACCGGATTGTGGGGTGATGAAGCCGAAGCCTTTTTCATCGTTGAACCACTTAACGGTACCGGTTTGGCGATTGGACATGGTCTGTCTCCTTGGACAAAGTTAACTACGACTCAGGAAACGCCCTGGCCGAGACTGAGTGCAAAGAGGCAGAAAATTCATGAAGATGGGTTGATCGAAATCTTGCATCAGGTAGATATTCTCAGTGACACGTGCAGCACAGTGGCGTCACCTTAACCCTTTTTCCAGAACGTGCCAATGGTCTTGTTCAGCTTTCGCGCAAATCATGACTGACGGTGCTGCATGCCTCCCTGAAGGCCCCGGCGCACGGGGATTCGACGCTTGGCGGTGGATGAAACTTTGAACCGGGCGCCGGGCCCGGTAAGATGCGCAACAGAATTTTTTCACCTCGTTACTTCAGGACACCCGCCATGAGCATCAAATCGGACAAGTGGATTCGCCGCATGGCGCAGGAACACGGCATGATCGAGCCGTTCGTCGAGCGCCAGGTGCGCGGTGAGAGCGACAACCGGCTGATCTCCTTCGGCGTCTCCAGCTACGGCTACGACGTACGTTGCGCGGATGAGTTCAAGGTGTTCACCAACATCAATTCGGCGACCGTCGATCCGAAAAATTTTGATGCCGGCAGCTTTGTCGACGTCAAAAGCGACGTCTGCATCATCCCGCCAAACTCCTTCGCCCTGGCCCGCACCGTTGAGTACTTCCGCATTCCGCGTAACGTCCTGACCATCTGCCTGGGCAAAAGCACCTATGCGCGTTGCGGGATCATCGTCAACGTGACTCCGCTGGAACCCGAGTGGGAAGGCCACGTGACCCTGGAGTTCTCCAACACCACCACCTTGCCGGCGAAAATCTACGCCAACGAAGGCGTGGCGCAGATGCTCTTCCTTGAGTCCGATGAAGAATGCGAAGTGTCGTACAAGGACCGTGGCGGCAAGTATCAGGGCCAGCGCGGCGTCACCCTGCCACGCACCTGATCCGACAAAGCGCGGGAATTCCTCGGCCATTGCGGACTCCAATGCATTGAACTGTTCTGCCAGGCAACGCGCCTGGCGGACGTCGTCAAGGAGCCGCGCCATGAAACTCGACCCGACCATCAGCGCCAAACTGGCCGTGTTGCAGCCCAACCACGTCGGGATGCTGGCCTGGACGCTGCTGGCCCACCCGCATCCGCACATCGCCCAGGCTGGCGGCGTGCCCGGCCAGCCTGATCCCGATACCCCCGATACGCCGCAACCGGGCGACACGCCACCGATGGAGCCAGGGGAGCCGACCTTGCCGGACGAACCCCCTCCTGCACCCGTGGCCTGAATCTCGCTTCAGGTTGTCAGTGATTGCCTCAAGGCGATAATAGGTAGCCGCTGCGGTAGGCCTGGCTGCCAGCGACATGGGCAATGACCATGCCCGCGGTGGCCATGCGTCGCAGTGACCGGGCGTACATCAGCCCGGGCTGGTTGTTGCGTACTGGCGTGACCCGGTCGTTGAGCGGATCGATGACCTCGGCGATCAACTCACCCGCTTCAAGGTATTGCCCAGGTTTGGCATGGAAAACCAGCAGCCCCCCCAAGGGCGCGGCCACTGGCTCTACGCCCGCGAGCGGAGTTGCCGGGTAAGCAAGTGCTGGCAAGGCTGTTGCTTCCCCTTCGATTGCCCCGTACTGGGTCAGATAGGCCAGGATCGCTGCGCAATCCTTTTCTGCCAGGGGGTGGCTGACATCGCCTTGACCGCGAAGCTCGACCGTGACCGAGAAGCAGCCCTGGGGAATCGGGAATTGCTTGGCGAAGCGCTGGTGCAGTTGCCACCACACCAGGGTGAAACACTCATCGAAGGACTGCCCGCCAGAGTCAGTCGCCAACAGGCTGGCCTGGGCGCCCAGGTAGCGTGACAGCGGCTCGACACGCGGCCAGGCTTCGGGCGTAGTGTACAGGTGAGCGACGGCATCGAAGTCGCAGTGCAGATCCAGCACCATCTCGGCATCGCAAGCCAGCCGCTGCAAGGTCAGTCGTTGTGACTGCAGGGGTGTGTGTGCGGGGTGAGCGTCCAGGGCGCGGCGCAGGCATTCGCGAATCAGGGCGACGTTATGCGCCGGGTCCTGGCTCAGGTGTGCTTCGATCTGATCGCCAATCGAGTCGCTCAGATCGACGAAGTTGCGGTTGAAGTTCTCACCACTTTGCAGTTCAAAACGGCCCAGGGGCACATCCATCAGCACCTGCTCCAACCCAACAGGATTGGCGATGGGGACCAGCACAATTTCACGGCGTAACGCGCCCCGGGCTTCGAGTTCACCCAGGCGTTGCTTTAGGTGCCAGGCCACCAGCATGCCAGGCAGTTCGTCGGCGTGCAGCGACGCCTGGATGTAGATCTTGCCGGTGCCACGGGGGCCGAAGTGAAAACTATGGATCTGGCGGGCAATGCCTGGAACCGGTGCCAGAATGTCGTGGGTCGAGTGATGCATATCAGTCCTAGTGAGTCGGTACTGGAAGAGCCAGCCGGCGCCGGCGGCATGATGATATAAGCATAAACTTGCCTATCACGCAGGCCTTTGGCGCTGATCGCGGGACAAGCCCGCTCCTGCCGGCGCTTAATAGGAGCGGGCTTGCCCGGTGCTGTCAGTACCGCGCATCCACCGGTTTGCCGCCGTTGGGCCAGTCCTTGACCTTGTCCGGGAAGTCCGGCCGTGGCTGTTGCGAGAACCAGGCGGCGACGTCCACCGCTTCCTGATCAGTCAGGCCGCCCTGACCCAGAGGAAAGCGTTCGTGAAAGCCGATCGGCATATTGCGTTTGACGAACGCCGCAGCGGTGTAGGTGCGAGCCATGCCGGCGCCGATGTTGAAGGATTGCTCACCCCAGAGCGGGGGAAACACCAGGCTGCCATCCTCGCGGCTCAGGCCTTCGCCGTTGGCACCATGGCATACCGCGCACTGCTTGACGTACACCTGCTGGCCATTGGCAAGGTCGGGCTTGATCGCCGGATCGATTTTGCCAACACCGCGTCCAGCTACTTTGTCGCCGGGCTGGGTGTTGTTTTTCATCCACTCGAAGTAGGCGACCATGGCCTGCATGTCGGCCGATTGCGGTGGAATCGGCTTGCCGTTCATGGAACGACGGAAACAGCCGTTGATGCGCTCCTCCAGGGTAATGACCTTGCCGGCGCGCGGCGCGTAGCCGGGGAAAAACGCTGACACACCGACAAAGGGCGAACCGTCGGCCACGGTACCTGCGTTGAGGTGGCAACTGGTGCAGTTAAGGGCGTTGCCAACGTTGTCCGGCAACAGTGCCTTGGTCTGCAGGTGCAGACGCATGCCGCGGATGACCTGGTCGGCGTTGGTGGCGGCGAGCAGGTCGGCCAGGCGCGGGGTCTCAAAGGCGGTGGAGTCGGTGGTTTGCGGGTTGAGCTGGCTACGCAGTTTTTTCACTTGCTCCGGGCTGACCGCCGAACTGTCGTTGCCCCAGCGGCTGCGCACAAAGCTGAGGATTTCGGCGATTTCCTGATCCGACAAACGCGCGAAACCGGGCATGGTGTAGGTGCGTGAATGGGTCGCCGTCTGCGCAGTTTCCCAGCCGGTCAGGGTGATATGCAGCAGGGACGTCGGGTCGCTGGAGGCGATGCTCGGATTGCCGGCCAGTGGCGGGAACATCCCGGGTACACCGGCGCCATCGGTGCGGTGGCAGTCGCTGCAGAACTGGGTATACCCCAAGCCGCCACGGCTGCTGAACAGATCCGCTGGTGGCGCGGCCGGGGTCTGTGCCACGGCAGGCATGGGCAGGTCGTTGTCGCCCGGCGGCAGGGATTTGAGGTAGCTGGCGATGGCGGTCAGGTCGGCATCGCTGAAGTGCTGAGTGCTGTGGTGAATCACATCGGCCATGTTCCCGGAAACCGTGGCGAAGCGGTTTTGTCCGGTTTTGAGCAGTTGCACAGTGTCCGGGACCGTCCACAGATTACGCAGGCTCAGTGCGCGCCAGTGTTCTACGGTTTCCCCGGCAAGGAAGTGCTTGCCGCTGCTGCCCGTATCGCTCATGGCTTTTTCCTGAAAGGCGATACCGCGCGGGGTATGACAGGCGCCACAATGACCCAGGCCCTGCACCAGGTAGGCGCCGCGGTTGATCAGCGGGTCGCGGTCCGGGTCGGCTGCGAACGGCTGATTGTCGACAAACGCCCAGTTCCAGAAGGACAGGCCCCAGCGCATGTTGAACGGCCAGCTCATGTCGGCGGCCTGGTTCGACTGGCTGATAGGCGCTACCCCTTGCATCAGGTAGGCATAGAGCGCGCGCATGTCCTCTTCGCTCATTTTGGCGTAGGACGGGTAGGGCATGGCGGGATACAGATGGGTACCGTCGGCACTCACCCCTTCGCGCATGGCTTTGTCGAATTGCTCGAAGCTGTAGCGACCGATGCCGGTTTGCGGGTCAGGGGTGATGTTGCTTGAGAAGATCGTGCCCATGGGGGTCTTCAGTTCTAGCCCACCGGCCATGAGCGCACCTTGCGGGGCCGTGTGGCAGGCGATGCAATCACCGAGCTGGGCAATGTATCGACCCTGTTCAACGAGAGGGCTGCTTGCAGGTTCAGCCGCTGCCGTTGCCGGCTCACTGGCGTGAAGGGCGGGTATCAGGAGCAACGTCGTGGCGCACAGGGCCAGGCGTGAAAGTACAGAAGCCATTGCATATTCCTTTAGTCACCGCACCTGGGTGGTCCCTTGGGCGCAAGTGTGCAATCGTTTTTATGGTTCATCAGGCAGCACTGGGAACGAAGCTGTTCCCAGTTTCGTTGTAGAGGAATTGTCGGCGGGTACAGTTGATATGGATCAGCGCAGCCGGCATTGCGCCGGCTGCGGGTTCACTTTGCGGTTACTTGCCAGGCACCAGGGTCAGACGCTTGCTGCCATAGGCGCGGTCGAAGTTCTGCGGTTGCAGCGGCAGGCTCATGTAGCGGCCCTTGAACCAGGCATCCAGGCCGTCGGCAAAATGCGGGCTGGCCGGGTTGCCGGACTGGCCGCTGCTGCTCTGCAGTTGCAGCGGTTCGATCTGGCCGAAGTCGACCACCATGCGCAGGGACGGTGGCAGTTGCGCGTTGAAGTCTTTACCCCAGGCATAGGGGGCAAGGTTCAAGGTGCTGTGGTCGCCACCGGTGGCCTGCGGGCCACGGCTGACGGCGTCGCCCAGGCCGTGGAAGGTGGGTGTCGGCCAACGGAACTGGTGCAGCTTGCCCCACTGCCAGGCCCGGCGGTCGTTGCCCAGTTGCGTTTCGCCAGCGCTGATCGCCGCGGCCAGGCTGCGGGCGAGAATTGCCGGTTTGTCTTCTTTCTGCGCGGTGCCCTGGTCATCCCAGAAGGGGCTGTCTTCACGGCCGAGCAAATGGTCGGCCTGGGCCGAATAGGACAACCGGGCATTAGCGACAAAGGCTTGCCAGGTTGCTGAATTTTCCGGGCCCAGTTCATCGAGGAAGGTCAGCTTCGCACTTTCCTGCAGGAACAGTTCATACAGCGCTGCGTCGGCCGAGGTGGTGCTCAGTCGGCCGTCGAAGGCCATCAGGCGGGTGTAGGCTTCACGGGCTTTGTTGCGCTGCTCGCCAGGCAAGGCATCGATTGCCTGTTTGAGCGGCTGGGCCATGCCGGGTGCTTCGAACATCTGCTTGAGCTTGCCCGCGAACAGCGTGGTCTGGTCGTTTTGCATGGTGATCAGGCTACGGCTGTCATGTTTGCCGTTAGCCGCCAATTGCCCCAGGCGCTCGGCGCGCTCGGGGTAGTACCAGCTGTTGGACAACTGCATGCCATAGCCTTTGGGCACGCTGCGCTGATTGGCGTTGCCGAGCCAGCCCTGAGGTGGGTCCTGGTCGTAAGGGTGGAGCATCGGATCGGCATAGCCATCCCAGTCATAGCGCCCCTCCCAACCAGGAGAGGGCAGCAGACCCTGGCCTTCACGGCGATTGGGGAAGCGTCCGCTGACCTGCCAACCTATATTGCTGGCGTCGGCGAAGACGAAGTTCAGCGCTGCGGCGCCGATCTCGCGGGTATTGTCGAAAGCCCGCTCGACGTTCTGCGCCCGTGACAGGTTGAAAAACGCGTCCAGGCTCTGGTCGCCCTTGAGTTTCGGCAGTTGCAACGCCAGGCCGAGGCTGGCGT
This sequence comes from Pseudomonas sp. GZD-222, assembly GCF_049310525.1. Lineage (NCBI taxonomy): Bacteria > Pseudomonadati > Pseudomonadota > Gammaproteobacteria > Pseudomonadales > Pseudomonadaceae > Pseudomonas > Pseudomonas sp. GZD-222. Next base: position 5,807 of record NZ_JBMOWO010000133.1, on the reverse strand, counting down.
TCTGCGCCTGGCCGAGCAAGGTGCCATGACGAGTGTCATAGAGGGTTTCGCGCTGCGGGCGCTGGCCCTTGATGAAGAACGTCTCATTGCGTGCCAGAGCTGGCAGCCATTTGCCATCAGCCTGGTACATCAGACGGTTGCCTTCGCGCTTGAGGCGTTCCAGGTACAGGTCCTGGTTATCGGCCATGACCGCGCTGGCGCTCCAGGCCAGTTTGCCGTTGTAGCCGGAGAGCAGCAGCGGCAGGCCGGCAATGGTTACGCCAGCAGCCTGGTACTTGGGCGCGCGGATCTGCACCGGGGTCATTGCCCAGGCACCCAGGGTGTCGCTGGCCAGCAGGCTTTTACCGCTACGGCTGCGTTGCGGGGCAATCGACCAATTGCTGGAACCGGCGCTGCCCAGCAGATTGAGTGCGGCCAATTGTTCGCTGGCCGCGCTGAGCGGTGCGAGGCCGGCCAACTGACTTCCCAGGTTCAGGCCTTTGAGTTTTTCGGCTTCGGCCACGGGCAGGGGTTCGTCGGGGTAGCTGGGCAACAGCCAGGGCAGTTTGTCGGCGCCCACTTTCTGCGCGAGGGTCAAGGCCGCCAGCTCTTCTTGCAGGTTGACCGACTGGCTGAAGTTATACAGGGTGAAGATCAGTGCCGAGTCTTCTGGTTTCCAGTACTCAGGACGGTAGCCCGTTTGCGCCAACGGCGCCGGCAAGCGGTCGCGATAACGGAACAGGTAGGCGTTGACGCCACGCGCATACACTTCAAAGAAGCGCTTGAGCCGTGGCGAAGCATCGGCGTAGAGCTGGTTGGCGGTTTGTTTCAGGTTCGCGCCGCGCATCAGGCGGTCCACGTCCAGAACCTCGGGGCCCGCTATTTCGGCCAGTCGGCCCTGAGCCAGCAAGCGCATGCCAACCATCTGACCGATGCGGTCACCGGCGTGCACATAACCCAGGGCAAACAAGGCGTCGTGGAAGTTGTTGCTTTCGATCAGCGGCATGCCTTGCGCATTGCGCCGTACCGACACGTTCTGGGCCAGGCCCTTGAGCGGTTGTACGCCGCTGACCGGTGGCACGCTGTCGCGGTAGCCGCCCATCTGGCAGCCGCCCAGGGCAAGCATGCCGAACATCGCTGCGGCTACGCCGAACCGGGGGAGGAAAGGGGGGAGGGCTGGCGCGGCCATGGTCGGGCTCCTGCAGGGCGTGGCGTCTAAAAGGCGCTACGTTAGTGAGCCCGACCACGCCATGCAAGCGGGGCACAGCCTTTATTTTCAAGGCTGTTAGTAGAGGGCTATCAGGCCCCGTGGCACTTCTTGAACTTCTTGTTGCTGCCGCACGGGCATGGATCGTTGCGGCCGACGTCCTTCAGGGCGTTGCGCACCGGCTCCTGGTGGCTGTGGTTGCAGTGCGGACCGTGAACATGGCCGTGGTCATGGTCGTGATGATCATGATCGTGGTTGCAGTCGGGGCCATGGACATGGGGTTGTTGGGTCATTGCGGGTTACTCCGGTAAAAGATCGCCGGGAATTATCTCACCACTGCGCGATAAGTGCAGTTCGCGGGTAAAGATTAATCCGCTGTTGAGCTCGCCATCGAGACGGTAGCGCAGGGGAAGGTCTGTGTTCCTGAGCATTTTTGCCAGCGGTTTGACCTTTTGCCAGAGGTTGGTGCGCACGGGGATTTTGAAGGTTCGCCGGGCATGTCCGCCGACACTGCGCCAAAGGCTTTCCTCACCCTCGGCCAGTAGCAGATCGTTGAGGCGTACGGTGTAGGCCAGGTTGCGGATGAACAAGCGTCCGTCGTTGGGGTTGTCGACGCGCACATGCAGGATGAACTCTTGCTCCAGCAGGCGCACTTTGACCGCTTCGACTTTGACCAGGCTAACCTCAGGGTCGCGGTAGTCACCGTCCAGCCAGCTGGCGCAGCCCGTCAGTTGCAGTATCAGAAAGCTGAACAGCAACAGACGGGTCATTGGCGTTAGCTCCCCAGGTAACTGGCGCAACACTTCTTGAATTTCTGCCCGCTGGCACAGGGGCAGGCATCGTTGCGCCCGGCTTTCAGCCCGACTGTCGGGTCGATGAAATACCAGTGCCCGTCGTTCTGCACAAAGGCCGAGCGCTCGCGGTGGCTATGTTCGCCGTCATTGTCGTGCCAGCGCGCAGTGAAGGTGACAAAGGCATGTTCGGGCTTGCCGCCGAATACTTCGGCGCTTTCCACTTCCAGACCCAGCCAGGTGCTTTGCGCGCTCCAGGCAGCAATCGCGGCGCGATCAAGGCCGGCCTGCTGCACGGGCAGGGTGGTGTTCACCAGGTAATCGATCAGCCCCAGCACGTAAGCGCTGTAGCGCGAACGCATCAGCGTCTGCGCGTCGGGGGCCGGATGCCCGGCGTGATAGTGTCCGCAACAGGCGTCGAGCAGGTTACCGCTGCCGCAGGGACAAACCGAGACACTCATTGTTTCACCACCAGTACTTGCCAAAATTTTGCGGATTGGCCCAGAACTTGGCATTGAGCCAGTCCGGGACCTGTTTGTATTCACGTAGATCATAGGTGAACAGGTTCAATACCTGATCGTCACGCTGAAACTTTTCGCTGGCCTGCAGGGCCAGGGAGAAGAAGTCGGTGTCTTGCCAGCCGCAGACATTCAGGTCAGCCAGTACCGCCACGCGGCTGGCATTGAGGTTGCGGATACCGCCCAGCAACTGCAGGCCATCGCGCTTGGGCAGGTGCTCCAGGCAATCGACGAGCAAGGCCAGATCAAAGCGCTGAGCAGCCAGATCCTTCGGTAAAGGGCCCGGTTCAGTCTGGGCAATCTCCACCTGTGGGTGAGCCTGGGCAAAGGCGTCCAGCGCCGGAAAACGCGTACCGACCAGTAATAAACGTTGCGGTGGATGGCGTTCAAGCAACGCTGCCAGGGCTTGCTGTGGCGTTCGTTGGGAAAATCCGTCAATCATCGGGAATCCTCGGTCAGATGCGTCAAGACTAACGATCTCGGGCCGTCAGGCATAGTGGCTGACAGCCGCATCATGGCTTATTGCTGGCGGAGTCGGTTTGCGCGGTCTTTACTCCCATAGCATCGGTTTTAAACCGATTCCCCCTAGGAGACGCAACAAAATGAGCATAGTACGCACAGCATTACCTCTGGTTCTGCTAACCAGCGTCTTAACTGGTTGCGCAGGTTTGCAAAAAACTGACTGGCCGAAATGTGCTGCCGTCGGGGGTGTAGGTGGCGCGGCATTAGGCGCCATAGAAAGCTCCAGCTGGGCTGGTTGGGGCGCGTTACTGGGTGCGGGCATGGCAGCGGGTTATTGCTGGGCCCATGGCGATGGCGACGAAGATGGCGATGGCGTACCGGACAGCCGTGACAAGTGCCCGGGCACCCCGCGTGGTGTACAGGTCGATGCCAATGGCTGCCCACCTGAGCCTGCGGTGGTTGAAGAAGCGGTCGTGGTCAAGGAAGAGGTCATCGTCATTCGCGACGTTCGCTTCGAGTTCGATTCTGCCAGGCTGACACCAGCCGACAAGGAACGCCTGAATACCATTGCGACCCGCCTGAAAAATGAAGCACCCACTGCCAAGTTGAGCGTCACCGGGCACACTGACAGCGTCGGTCGGGATGCCTATAACCAGAAACTCTCGGAGCAACGCGCTCAGTCGGTCACCGACTATCTGGTCAGCAGCGGTGTGCCGCAAGCCAGCTTCGTTTCGGTACAAGGGGCGGGCGAGTCGCAGCCGGAAGCCGATAATGCGACCGCAGACGGCCGGGCCATGAACCGCCGCGTGGAAATTCGCATCCAGCGCTGAAGCACAAGCGGCCTGCAGCTTGAGAAGTGCTGCAGGCCCGTCTTTACTCCTGTGTGACCGGTAGACGCCGGTGACACAGGAGCAATACCCATGAGTGTTTTCTCCAAGGCCGCAGTGCCAGTGCTGGTGGCTGCAAGCCTGCTCTCCGGTTGCGCCACCCACAGTGATGGCAGCGCACCACTCAATCAAAGGACATGGCCAGTCTGCAGCCTGCTGGGTGGTTTGCTAGGGGGCGGACTGGGGGCGATCGAAAGTTCTGCCTGGGCAGCCGGTGCCGGCGCTGCCGGGGCCATTGCCGGCGGGCTGATCTGTTATGCCCAGGATGGTGACGAGGACGAAGATGGCGTATTCGATCGCCGCGACCGTTGCCCCGACACACCCGCCAACACGCCGGTCAGCCACACGGGCTGCCCGTTACCTCAGTATCCGGTGGCAGAAAAAGCGGCGGTCGTGTCTGAAGTCATTACCTTGAATGACCAGGGCTCGGTCATGTTCGCTTTTGATTCCGCCGAGCTGACCAGCAGCGCCCACACCCAGTTGCAGGCGTTGATGAGCAAGCTCAATGCGCCCGGGGTGGCCAGCGTCAAGGTGATCGGTCACACCGATAGCCAAGGCACCGATGCCTATAACCAGGCACTTTCCGAGCGCCGCGCCAGCAGTGTGGCCGAATACCTGATCAGCCAGGGGCTGGCGCCATCGAAAGTGACCAGTCAGGGCCGTGGCGAGAGCGAGCCCATTGCCGACAATGAGAGTGAGGCCGGGCGTGCGCAAAACCGCCGGGTAGAACTGCACCTCAATTGATCAGGCATCTGGTGCGCAGCAGTGTCAACCGTTACTGTTGCAGGTGATGCCATTCCATTGGCATCGCCTACCAACAATAACAGCAGGGGGCGCGAATGAAGGGCTTACTGGCACTGGGCAAGGCGTTGACGGTGGTGTTCTGGTGGGTGGTACTGGTGAATCTGCTGATTCCCCAGGAATTCCCCTTCAATCGATTGATCAGTCTGGCCGGTGCTGCGCTGCTGGCTTTGCACCTGCTGGAAGTACTGTTCTTCAATGGCTGCCTGCGCGGGCGTAGCCATCGCTGGTTTGATCGCTTGCAAATCCTGCTGGTCGGTATCTTTCATGTCCTTTCGATTCCGGCGCCACGCCAGGAGAGTGCTCATGCGTAAGTTGGTTTTGCTGGCGGCGTTGTTCAGCCCCTTGGTGTTGGCTGAGTCGATCAGCGTTGCGCCGCACTCGGTGCTGCGTTTACCGAACAAGTCCAGTGTCGTGCACCTGCAACGCCTGGACGTTGCTGATGCTGCGACGCTGTTGCTGCCGGCCAGTCTGGTCGAGTTGAAGGTCGACGAACTGCGGCTGGGGCAGGAGGCACGCATTGCCATCGCGCCTGCAGAAAGCACCTTGCTGGTGGAGGTGGCGCACGCGCAGTTGGCGGAAGGTAGCCAGATCGCCGCACGGGGTGCTCCGGGTACTTATGAGCGTGCGGCGAAAGCCGGGCGTGATCTTGATGTGCAGTTACATGCCGTACAGGCGCCGCTGCTGGCGATCGATGCCCGAGGCGGGGCCGGTGCGCCGGGGTATGTCGGGCTCGACGGTGCCAACGGCAAAGCCGGCGGATGCACCTGGGGGCAGGCCAGTCGTGGTGCCAACGGCGACAACGGTGGCGATGGCCATGATGGTGCTGCCGGTGGCCGAGTGCGTCTGGCACTGCCGGCGGACTTTCCCGCAGAACGGATCAAGGTGCAGCTCGACGGTGGCGCGCCAGGCGTGGCGGGTGCTGCGGGCAAGCCGGGAGCGGGAGGCGCGAGCAAAGGCTGCCTGGTTTATCGCACGGCTGCGGGCAAGTCCGGGAAACCTGGAGTTCCCGGCCAGCCAGGGTTGGCAGGCAATTCCGGCGAGTTGATCCTGCAGCGTTTGTAGGTGCAATTGTCGGTCGGTGGGGGGGGGGGGGGGGGGGGGGGAGAGGGGGGGGGGGGGGGGGGAGGGGGGGGGGGGAGGGGAGGGGAAGGGAAGGGGG
>NZ_JBMOWO010000132.1:0-27305 GCF_049310525.1 Pseudomonas sp. GZD-222 | reverse complement strand
GGTGAGGTTGGTTGTGGTGGTCGGTTGGGGCGCACGCTGCCCCCCCCCCCCCCCCCCCCCCCCCCCCCCCCCCCCCCCCCCCCCCCCCACCCCACCAGTCCCGTGTTACGCCATCAAACGGGTGGTCGCTACCAGCACCACTGAGATGCCGAGCAACAAATTAATACCCACCAGGCGACGAATCTTGCCCAGCACTGCAGCACCCGTCGGCCAGTCCTGCGCCTGCACCGCTTTGCGCAGTTCCGGCAGCAGCAACGACTGGACACGAATGAACAACGCGATCATCGCAATAGCGCCACCCATCATGACTTGCACATAGCGTGGCGCCGCGTCGAAGCCGGCAAAACGCAGGTGCAGCATGCCTATGCCGCTGATCGCCAGGACCGCGATCGCTACCCAGACCCAGAAGAAAAAACGCTGAAATACTTCTACCCAGAGGCGTAAACGATCAGGTCCTTGAAGGGCTGCAACCGCCGCAGGCCGCAGGATCAGCCAGGCAAAGAACATTCCGCCGACCCACACCAGGGCGGCCAGAACGTGCAGGCTATAAGGAAGGGCAAAGGCGCTCATCAGGATCTCCATTCGGCGCAAAGGGCAATAGCGGGGTATGATAGCGACCCAATCGAAACACTGAAAATTTATCCAGCCCTTCGGGCGCCCCGACACCATGATCAGCAACGAACTCAAAACCACGATTCAGGGCGCCTATTCGCGTTTTCTCGAAGCCAAGAGCCTCAAGCCGCGCTACGGCCAGCGTCTGATGATCGCCGAAGTAGCCAAGGTGCTTGGCGATATCGCCTGCGACGATGAAGGTCGCCGCGCGGGCGAACCTGCCGTGGTGGCGGTCGAGGCCGGGACGGGTACCGGCAAGACGGTGGCCTACAGCCTGGCTTCGATTCCCGCCGCCAAAGCTGCAGGCAAGCGCCTGGTCATCGCCACCGCCACGGTGGCGCTGCAGGAGCAGATTGTCTTCAAGGACCTGCCCGACCTGATGCGCAACAGCGGTCTGAATTTCAGCTTCGCTCTGGCCAAGGGCCGTGGACGTTATCTATGTCTGTCCAAACTCGACCTGTTGTTGCAGGAGGGGCACGCCCAATCGGCCACCGCTCAGCTGTTCGAGGAAGAAGGCTTCAGGATCGAAGTCGACGAGGCCAGCCAGAAGCTGTTCACCAGCATGATCGAGAAACTCGCTGGCAATCGTTGGGATGGCGACCGTGACAGCTGGCCCCAGGCCCTGGAAGACCAGGACTGGGCGCGCCTGACCACTGACCACAGCCAGTGCACCGGTCGCCATTGTCCGAATTTTGGCCAGTGCACCTTCTACAAAGCGCGTGAAGGCATGGGCAAGGTCGATGTGATTGTCACCAACCACGATATGGTCCTGGCCGACCTGGCCCTGGGTGGTGGTGCAGTGTTGCCAGATCCGCGTGACACCATCTATGTGTTTGACGAAGGCCATCACCTGCCGGACAAGGCCATCGGCCATTTTGCTCACTACACCCGCCTGCGTTCCACCGCCGACTGGCTTGAGCAAACCGCCAAGAACCTCACCAAACTGCTTGCCCAGCACCCGTTACCGGGCGATCTGGGCAAGTTGATCGAGCAGGTGCCGGAACTGGCTCGGGAGATCAAGGCCCAGCAGCAGTTCATGTTCAGCGCCTGCGAGCAGGTGGCCGACTTCCGCCCCGGCGAAGATATGGAAGGCCGCGAGCGGCCACGCCATCGCTTCGTGGGTGGCGTGGTGCCCGAGCACATGCGTGAAATGGGCATCGAGCTGAAAAAGGGCTTCTCGCGCCTGACGGATCTGTTCACCCGCCTGACCGAGTTGCTTAAGGAGGGTATGGATGCCGAGGTGAACATTGGCATTGCCAGCCACCAGGCCGAAGAGTGGTACCCCCTGTTTGGCAGCCTGTTGATGCGCGCTCAGGGCAACTGGGAACTGTGGACTGCCTTCACCGCTGAAGACCCTGAAGACAGCCCGCCCATGGCGCGCTGGCTGACCCTGGCCGAGAGCGGAGCGCTGTTCGACATCGAGGTCAACGCCAGCCCGATCCTCGCGGCGGAGATGTTGCGGCGCAATTTGTGGAGTGTCGCCCATGGCGCGCTGGTGACCTCGGCCACGCTGACCGCGTTGGGCAAGTTCGATCGCTTCCGCATGCGCGCCGGCTTGCCCAAGACCGCCGTGACCAGCGTTGTGCCCAGTCCCTTCCATCATGTCGATGCCGGCGTGTTGCGTGTGCCGGACCTGCGCGCCGATCCCCGGGATGCGGCGGCGCATACGGCGGCGATCATCCGTGATCTGCCAGAACTTGTAGAAGGCTCGCGTGGCTCGCTGGTGCTGTTCTCGTCGCGCAAGCAGATGCAGGACGTGTTCGACGGCCTGGACCGGGACTGGCGCAAGCAGGTGTTCATTCAAGGCAACCTGTCCAAACAGGAAACCTTGAACAAGCACAAGGCACGCGTCGATGGCGGTGATTCCAGCGTATTGTTCGGCCTGGCAAGCTTTGCCGAAGGGGTCGACTTGCCGGGTGCCTACTGTGAGCATGTGGTGATCGCCAAGATTCCCTTCGCGGTACCGGATGACCCGGTCGAGGCAGCGCTGGCCGAGTGGATCGAGGCGCGCGGCGGCAACCCGTTCATGGAAATCGCCGTGCCGGACGCATCATTGCGCCTTATCCAGGCCTGCGGTCGCCTGCTGCGTACCGAAGAAGACCGCGGCACCATCACCCTGCTGGATCGACGTGTCGTCACCCAGCGCTACGGCAAGGCTATTCTCAATGCGCTGCCGCCGTTTCGACGGGAAATTTCCTGACTCCCGGGGATCAAAGCTCCGGGACGTTGTCTATGACTCAGTTCAAGGCCCGCAAGGGCCCTCAAGGAGAGCTCCAGCCCTATGATTCGCCGTACCTTGCCTGCTGTCTTCGCCCTGCTGTTCATTACGCCACTGCTGGCCGGGCAACAGACGCTGTTCAGCTTCGTGCGCCCGGCCGCCGTGGTCAACGTGGTGACCGAAGATGCCAGCTTGCCGCAATACAACGCAGAGCAGACGGCTGAGGGCGAGGTATTGCGTCGCGTGGTGTTCAACCCGGTGCAGCGGCCCAGCCTGCGTTTGAGTCCGCAAACCGGCGCCTGGGACTGGTCGACCGCTACGGCCATGACCTTGCGCCTGCAAAGCGGTATGGACTGGCCGCTGACCGTGGATGTCACGGTGTTGAGCAGCGACGGCAAGACCCTTACCAGCCGTATCGACTTGCCAGCAGGTCCGGCACAGACAGTGGTGGTCCCACTGACTGCCAGCTCACCCCTGAGCCAAGGCATGCGTGCCGGGCCACCGATGCCGTGGACGCATGAAGGCCAGCGCTGGGTGCTGACCAGCAGCAGCGGTGAGCTGGACTTGAAGCAGGTGGTGTCGGTGACCTTGTCGATGAACAAGCCCAATGTCGCCCAGAGTCTGTTGATTGAACGCGTTGGCATCCAGGATGACGATCAGCTGCAAAAGGCCGTGTATACCGGCCTGATCGATGGTTATGGTCAATCTACCCGCAGCCGCTGGCCGGAAAAGATTGTCAGCGATGACCAGCTCAAGGCCGCCGCAACCCGCGAGCAGCAGCAGCTCAAGGGCTGGCTGGCCGAGCGCAGCCAGTTGCCACGCGACAAGTTCGGCGGTGTGAACACAGGGCCGAGTTTCGACGCCAAGGGTTTCTTCCGTACTGAAAAACGTGATGGACGCTGGTACCTGGTCACCCCTGAAGGCCATCCGTTCTATTCGTTGGGTGTCAATACCGTCGCCGTCGACGGTGGTCGCACCTACGTTACCGGGCGTGAAGCGATGTTCACCGCACTGCCGAAGACGGGCGAACCACTGGCGCAGTTCTATGGAGAGGGCAATAACAACGACGGCAACGGTTCATCCACTGGCCGTCAGTTCAACCAGGGGCGCTGGTTCGACTTCTATGCTGCCAACCTTGAGCGCGGCCATGGCAAAGCCTGCATCCCGGTCGCTGCAAGCAACACTACTGCCGCGGTGGAGTGCCCGGCACCGGTGCTCGACCTGCAGCGCTGGCAAGGGCACACCCTCGACCGCCTGCAGGCCTGGGGCTTCAATACCCTGGGTAACTGGAGCGAACCTGCGTTGGGGCAAGCCAATCGTCTGCCTTACACCTTGCCGTTGTCGATTGTCGGTGACTACACCAGCATTAGCACCGGGATGGACTGGTGGGGACGTATGCCCGACCCGTTCGATCCGCGTTTTGCCATGGCTACCGAGCGTGCCGTGGCTATCGCTGCCCGTGATCACCGCGATGATCCTTGGCTGATCGGTTATTTTGCCGACAATGAGCTGGCCTGGGCCGCACCGGGCAGTGACCCCAAGGCCCGCTATGCGCTGGCCTATGGCACCTTGCGCTTGACCACTGACGTGCCCGCCAAGCGTGCTTTCCTCAAGCAGTTGCGCGACAAGTACCGCAACCAGGCCGGGCTCTCCAAAGCCTGGGGGATCGATTTGCCGGCGTGGGAATTGATGGAAGATCCCGGTTTCGAGCCACCGCTGCCCAGTGCGGAATATCCCGAGATCGAAGCCGATTTCAAATATTTCCAGAAGGTCTTTGCCGAAACCTACTTCAAGACCATTTCCGACTCGCTCAAGTGGCACGCGCCGAATCACTTGTTGCTCGGCGGTCGTTTTGCCGTCAGTACACCGGAAGCCGTGACCGCCTGTGCCGAGTTCTGTGATGTGTTGAGCTTCAACTTCTACACGCCCAAACCTCAGGACGGCTACGACTTCAGTCAGCTCAATGCGTTGGACAAGCCAGTGCTGGTATCGGAGTTCCAATTCGGTTCCCGTGACCGTGGCCCGTTCTGGCCGGGTCCGATGGAAGTGGCCAAGGAAGAAGGGCGCGGTCCGGCCTACGCTGCTTTCGTCAAGGCCGCACTGGCTGAGCCGTCGATTGTCGGCGTGCACTGGTTCCAGTACCAGGACCAACCTGCCAGTGGTCGCTTGCTGGATGGAGAGAACGGTCACTTTGGGCTGGTGGGTATTACCGACGTGCCGTTCCAAGGGTTTGTCGACAGTGTGCGTAAGAGCAATCTGCAAGCACAAGAGCAGATCGGCAAGGCTCCCGTCCCTGAAACCTCCGCCAAGACCCAATAGCAGTAACTTGGCGGCTTGAAGCGCGACCAACGCATCAAGCCGCCAGGTTGTCGGGTGTGGCGACCGCCTGACCACTGTGTGTTCCCAAAACCCTCTCAGGCTGAAACAATGCCTGCCATTTTCGACAGCAGTATGTGCGGGGAGCGGCTGGGTGCAGATTCAGGGTCATTACGAGCTTAAGTTCGAAGCTGTGCGCGAAGCCTTTGCGGCGTTGTTCGACGATCCCCAGGAACGAGGAGCGGCGCTGTGCATTCAGGTCGGCGGAGAAACCGTCGTTGACCTCTGGTCCGGCACCGCCGATAAAGACGGAAGTGAAGCCTGGCACAGCGACACCATCGTCAACCTGTTCTCCTGCACCAAGATGTTCACTGCGGTAACGGCTCTGCAACTGGTGGGAGAGGGCAAGTTGTCCCTTGATGCCCCCGTTGCGCGCTATTGGCCGGAGTTTGCCCAGGCCGACAAACAGGCCATTACCCTGCGCCAGTTGCTCAGCCACCGTGCCGGCTTGCCGGCGCTTCGTGAACTGATGCCGGCAGAAGCCTTCTACGACTGGCAAACCATGGTGCAGGCGTTAGCCGCCGAAGCGCCGTGGTGGACCCCGGGTACCGCACATGGCTACGCGGCCATCACCTTCGGTTGGCTGATCGGCGAATTGATTCGTCGTGCCGATGGTCGCAGCCCGGGTGAGTCGATTGTCGCCCGTACTGCACGCCCCTTGGGCCTGGATTTTCATATTGGCCTTGACGATCAGGAGTTCCACCGTGTTGCACACCTTGCGCGTGGCAAGGGCAACATGGGTGATGAGGCGGCCCAGCGTCTGCTCCAGGTAACTCTGCGCGAGCCTCAGGCACTGTCCACCCGCGCCTTTACCAACCCGCCGGGCATACTCACCAGCACCAACAAGCCCGAATGGCGCCGGATGCAACAGCCAGCGGCCAATGGCCATGGCAATGCCCGCAGCCTGGCCGGTTTTTATGCCGGTGTGCTTGATGGCAGTTTGTTGGAGTCGGAACTGCTGGATGAGCTCACGCGCGAACACAGCCTGGGCCAGGACCAGACACTGCTGACCCAGACCCGTTTCGGTCTGGGCTGCATGCTCGACCAGCCAGCCGTGGCCAATGCCACCTTTGGTCTGGGCAGCAAGGCCTTTGGTCACCCTGGCGCCGGTGGATCGGTTGGTTTTGCCGATCCGGAGTACGATGTAGCCTTTGGTTTTGTCACCAATACCCTGGGCCCTTATGTGTTGATGGACCCCCGGGCGCAGAAGCTTGCGCGGGTCCTTGCAGGGTGCCTTTGATCGGTTAGCACTGCTGGCGCTTGAACCCTTTAGCTATTCTGAATTCCAACGCTCTGTACTGTTGGTCGGTTTTTCTTTCATTTTCATGGTGTATCACTGATGTCTTCACATAAAACCTTAGCTATCGCCCTGTGCCTGGCCATGACCGGTTGCGCGCAGCACTCCCAGAAAGGCGCGGCCGATAGTGGCATCGACTGGTGGCCCTTCGGTTCGGACAAGGTGGCCAGCCAGGAAGTGAAGGAAGTGGTTGTCGAGAAAGTGGCTAAAGCCGATGCCAAGTCCGAGAGCAGCAGCCGTTGGTGGTGGCCGTTCGGCGACAGCGACAAGGCCAAGACTGCCGCTGTGCCGAAAATCGACCACAAGGCCACTCAGGCCTGGCTGGACAGCTACGAACCACGCCTGCGTGAAGCGATCAAGGACAGCAAGTTCGAGCTTGAGCGCCGTGAAGATGTGCTGGTGGTCACCGTGCCGGTGGACAGCTCCTACAACCCTGATCGACCAGCCATGCTCCTGCCCGTCACCCTGGGACCGATCACCCGTGTAGCCAAAGCCGTTGAAACCGACAAACAGACCGCAGTGCTGGTACTGGGCCATGCCGATACCAGCGGTGCCGCTGCCGCTAACCAGAAGCTCAGCCAGGAGCGTGCCCAGTCGGTGGCCGCGATCTTCCGTCTCAGTGGCCTGGAACGTGACCGCCTGATGCTGCGCGGCATGGGCTCGGAAATGCCGCGTGCGGCCAACGACAGCCTGCAAGGTCGTGCCCTGAATCGTCGCGTCGAACTGGTGCTGACTCCGCAAAACACCATGATCGCGTTGGTCGCCAAGTACAAACAACCTACGCCGAGCCCAGCTGAGCTGGTTGCCGTGCAGGATGCCAAAGCCCCGGTCAAGGCAGCGGTCAAACCTGCTGCCAAAGCGCCAGTGAAAAAAGCCAGCGCCAGCAAGAAAGCGGCCCCGGCCAAGGCCACAACCGCCAAGAAAAAAGCCCCTGCAGCCAAACCCGCAGCGAAAAAGCCTGCGCCTGCTGCGAAAAAAGTGGCCAGCACCACCAGCCCTGCGAAGACCAACTGATCGTCAAGGAACGCAGCAATGACTCAAACCCTGGCTGATATGCGCCGCGACTACACCCGTGATGGCCTGGCAGAAGCCCAGGCCCCGGATGAGCCTTTCGCGTTGTTTCACCAATGGTTCGATGATGCGGTTAAAACTGAACAGCCGCCGGTGGAAGCCAACGCCATGACCCTGGCGACGGTGGATGCTGACGGCCGTCCGCACTGTCGGATCCTCTTGCTCAAGGGGCTCGATGAACAAGGTTTCACCTTCTTCACCAACTACGACAGTGCCAAAGGCCAGCAGCTGCAGGCCAACCCGCACGCTGCCATGACCTTTTTCTGGCCTGCCCTGGAGCGTCAGGTACGTATCGAAGGCAAGGTGGTCAAGGTCACCGCGCAGGAATCAGACGAGTATTACCAGGTGCGTCCACTGGGCAGCCGCCTGGGTGCCTGGGCTTCGCCACAGAGCCGGGTGATTGCTGATCGCGCGGAACTTGAAGGCTTGGTCAAGGCTACCGAACAGCGATTCACTGACACCCAGCCCCATTGCCCTGAGCACTGGGGCGGTTATCGCTTGCTGCCTGAACGTATCGAGTTCTGGCAGGGGCGTGCCAGTCGCCTGCATGACCGGCTCAATTACCGCCTGCAACAAGACGCCTGGTCGCGCGAGCGCCTGGCGCCTTAATCGCCTCGATAGCCGGCGGCCTCGCGTTCCAGCCAGGCCGCCAACTCGGCACGTTTGACCTTTTGCGCCTTGGCGTTGTCCAGACATTCAAGCATGTAGGCTTTCTTGCCTTCATCCGCCCCGGCCAGTGAAAGCGCCAGGTCACGGTCCATCCAGCGGCGGATGCGCACGTACAACCACCAGTGAAAATACAGCCCGGCCAGAGTCGTGATGACGACGATGAAGTAATCCATGTCTATCCTTGCGCTAAACGTTTTTCAGGCTGCATCGATGACACAGGCTGTATGGAAGCTGAATGGAATCAATTTTACCCCGCATCTGTCGTGACAGTCGTCAATGCGCGGCGTCTAATGAACACCTGTCTTATGGAGATCATCCTATGCGTAAATCTGTTTTGCTGGTTGCCAGCTTCACCACGATGTCGCTGTTGCTCACCGGCTGTGCATCGAGCCTGACCGGCGACTCCTACTCTCGCGATGAAGCTCGCCGTGTGCAAACCGTGCGCATGGGGACCATCGAAGCGTTGCGGCCGGTGAAAATCGAAGGCACCAAAACGCCTATCGGTGGTGGCGCGGGCGCGGTTGTCGGTGGTGTAGCGGGTAGTGCCATTGGCGGTGGTCGTGGCAGCATCGTTGCTGCGGTCATCGGTGCTGTGGCCGGTGGCCTGGCGGGCTCGGCTGCTGAAGAGGGGCTGACCCGTACCCAAGGCGTGGAAATCACTGTGCGTGAAGACGACGGCAGCATGCGTGCCTATGTGCAGGCGGTTCAGGAAAACGAGATTTTCCGTGTCGGCGAGCGTGTCCGCATCATGACAGTTGACGGTACCAGCCGGGTTTCCCACTGATACTTCAGCAGCAATAAAAAACCCCGACCGGCACTGCCGAGTCGGGGTTTTTTATTACCTGGGCTGGATCAGGCGACGGCTGTCTTGCGGCTCGCCAGTGCGGTGATGCCGTAGCCAACTACTGCTGCGAGGATAGACCCGGTGAGAATACCCATACGGTCCATACCGGCGTACTCACTGCTGCCAGGAACGAAGGCCAGCGAGCCAACGAACAGGCTCATGGTAAAGCCAATGCCGCAGAGGATTGCCACCCCCAGTACCTGACCCCAGTTGGCGCCGGTGGGCAGGGCGGCGAGGCCAAGCTTGATCGCGATCCAGGTGAGGCCGAACACACCTACGGTCTTGCCCAACAGCAGGCCGACGGCAATGCCCATGGGCACGTGGTGAGTGAAGCTTTCCAGATTTACCCCGGTCAGCGACACACCCGCGTTGGCGAAGGCGAAGAGCGGCAGGATGCCATAAGCCACCCAGGGGTGCAGGGCATGCTCCAGGCTCAGCAGGGGAGAGGCCTCGGCATTGCGTGTACGCAACGGAATACACAGCGCCAGGGTGACACCGGCGAGCGTGGCGTGCACGCCGCTCTTGAGCACACAGACCCAGAGGATCAGGCCGATCACCATGTACGGGCCGAGCTTGACCACGCCGAGCCGGTTCATGGCAATCAGGGCCAGCAAGCAGGCAGCCGCCAGCATCAGCGACAGGCTCGACAGCTCACCCGAGTAGAACAGGGCAATGACAATGATTGCGCCCAGGTCGTCGATAATCGCCAGGGTCATCAGGAACAGCTTGAGCGACACCGGCACACGCTTGCCCAGCAGCGCCAGCACGCCCAGGGCGAAGGCGATGTCGGTAGCCATGGGGATAGCCCAGCCAGCGACAGCGGCCGGATTGTCCTTGTTGAGGAACCAGTAGATCAGTGCCGGCACCACCATGCCGCCGATGGCAGCAGCGCCGGGCAGGACGATCTGCGAAGGCTTGGACAAATGGCCTTCGATGATCTCGCGCTTGACCTCAAGGCCGATCAACAGGAAGAACAGGGCCATCAGCCCGTCGTTGATCCACAGCAGCAACGGCTTGGCAATTTTCAGCGCGCCGATCTGGGCGACTACAGGAACATCCAGCAGGCCGTTGTACAGGTACGACAACGGCGAGTTGTTGATGATCAGGGCCAGGGCGGCTGCAGCAATCAGTAATAGACCGCTGGCAGCTTCCAACTGAAAGAAACGTGTGAAAGTGCTACGCAGCAAGGGCGCTCTCCATCCTGAGGGTTCTGATAGGGGCACACCCTACCCTGTGAGGATATGCATTAAAACAAAAACTATATTCTTTTTTGTTATAAGCTGTGACGATCTCGTTTACTGCAGCCTAGCAATTGAGTGGGAATATTTTGCCTGGCTGTACCTGTCGGGGATGTAGGGACTTTCTTAACATGCTCCCCTGTATGTCGAATTTTTCGGGACTGGACCATGAACGATCACCGCCAGTGGGCACGTGAAGCTATCCGCATCATTGAAGCAGACTTCCAACGCAGTGCCGACACGCACTTGATCCCGCTGCCTTTGCCGGGCTTTCCCGAGGTCGAGCTGTACTTCAAGGACGAATCCAGTCACCCCACCGGAAGCCTCAAGCACCGCTTGGCGCGGTCGCTGTTTCTGTATGCCTTGTGTAATGGCTGGTTGCGTCCGGGGGCGCCGGTGATCGAGGCGTCCAGCGGTTCGACGGCAATATCCGAGGCCTACTTTGCGCGTTTGCTCGGAATACCCTTCATTGCCGTGGTGCCAGCCAGTACCTCGCAAGAGAAGATTGCCCAGATTGCTTTCTATGGTGGCCAGAGTCACCTGGTGGAGGACCCGACTCAGCTCTATGCAGAGTCCGAGCGCCTGGCGCAGGAAACCGGCGGTCACTTCATGGACCAGTTCACCTATGCCGAACGCGCAACCGACTGGCGTGCCAACAACAATATCGCCGAATCGATTTTTTCCCAGATGCGCTTTGAGCGCCATCCTGAGCCGGCATGGCTGATTTCCAGTCCGGGCACCGGAGGCACCACGGCGACCCTTGGGCGTTATGTGCGTTATCGCCAGCATGCCACGCGGGTGCTGTGTGCTGATGCCGAGCGTTCGGTGTTCTTCGACAGTTACCAAAGCGGCGACCGTAGCTTGCGCCTGGATTGCGGCTCACGGATCGAGGGGATTGGCCGACCGCGGGTCGAGGCGTCGTTCCTGCCGCAAGTGATCGATGCGATGGTCAAAGTGCCGGATGCGCTGTCGCTGGCGGCCATGCATTACCTGGCCGAACGCCTCGGTCGGCGGGTCGGGGGCTCGAGCGGGACCAACCTGATCGGCGCGCTGATGGCGGCACGGCAGATGCAAGCGGCGGGGGAGGCAGGATCGATTGTGGCGATTCTGTGTGATGGCGGCGATCGTTATGCGACCACCTATTACGACCAGGATTGGCTGGCAGCGCAGGGATATGGGCTGCAGGGGCTGATAGAGGCAGTAACAGCCTGTGCGGAGCAGGGTGAAGCATTGCCTGAGACGGTATTGCGCGCAGGGGTTTGAATCGCATCGCGGGGCAAGCCCGCTCCCACCGGGTTGAGGTATTCCTGTGGGAGCGGGCTTGTCCCGCGATATGCGCTATCAGCCTTCCAGGCCCAGCATGCTGCGAGCCACCGCTTCAGCAATGCGAATCCCGTCGACACCCGCCGACAGAATGCCACCGGCATAACCTGCACCTTCGCCCGCCGGGAACAGGCCCTTGAGGTTCAGGCTCTGTAGACTGGCATCACGGGTGATGCGCAGCGGCGACGAAGTACGGGTTTCGATCCCGGTCAACACCGCGTCATGCAGGTTGTAGCCCTTGATCTGCCGATCGAAGGCAGGCAAGGCTTCACGAATGGCTTCGATGGCGAAGTCAGGCAGGCTCGGAGCCAGGTCGCCCAGATTGACGCCAGGCTTGTACGACGGCTCGACACTGCCCAGGGCGGTAGATGGCTTGCCGGCGACAAAGTCGCCCACCAGTTGCGCCGGTGCCTGGTAGTTGCTGCCGCCGAGGACATAGGCATGCGCTTCGAGTTGCTCCTGCAGCTCGATACCGGCCAGCGGACCACCTGGGTAATCCTGCTCCGGGGTGATGCCAACGACGATGCCGGAGTTGGCATTGCGCTCGTTACGCGAGTACTGGCTCATGCCATTGGTGACCACCCGGCCTGGTTCGCTGGTGGCTGCGACCACGGTGCCGCCCGGGCACATGCAGAAGCTGTAGACCGAACGTCCGTTCTTGGCGTGGTGTACCAGTTTGTAGTCCGCCGCGCCCAGTTTCGGGTGGCCGGCGTATTTACCCAGGCGTGCCTGGTCAATCAGCGACTGCGGGTGTTCGATACGGAAGCCGATGGAAAATGGCTTGGCTTCCATGAACACGCCGCGGGCATGCAGCATGCGGAAGGTGTCACGGGCGCTGTGGCCCAGGGCCAGGACCACATGCCGGGAGTGCAGCTGTTCACCGCTGGCCAGTACCACGCCATTGAGTTGGCCATCATCCATCAGCAGATCGGTAACTTTCTCTTCGAAGCGTACTTCGCCGCCCAGCGCCTGGATCTCGTGGCGCATGTTCTCGACCATGCCGGTCAGGCGGAAGGTGCCGATGTGTGGCTTGTTGACGTAGAGGATTTCATCCGGCGCGCCCGCCTTGACGAACTCGTGCAGCACCTTGCGGCCGTGGTGCTGCGGATCTTTGATCTGACTGTAGAGCTTACCGTCGGAAAAGGTGCCGGCACCGCCCTCACCGAACTGAACGTTCGACTCCGGATTGAGCACGCTTTTGCGCCACAGGCCCCAGGTGTCCTTGGTGCGCTGGCGGACTTCCTTGCCGCGTTCAAGGATGATCGGCTTGAAGCCCATCTGCGCCAGCAGCAGGCCGGCGAAAATCCCGCACGGACCGAAGCCGACCACAATTGGGCGCTCTTGCAGGTCGGCAGGGGCGTGGCCAACGACCTTGTAGCTGACATCCGGGGCGACATTGACGTTGTGGTCGTCAGCGAATTTGTGCAGCAGTTCTGCTTCGTTGCTGACGCTCAGATCGATGGTGTAGATGAACAGCATCTCGCTGTTCTTCTTGCGGGCGTCATAGCTGCGCTTGAACAGGGTGAAGTCCAGCAACTGTTCGTCGCTGATCCCCAGGCGTTGCACGATGGCCTGGCGCAGGGCTTCATCAGGATGATCGAGCGGCAGCTTAAGTTCGGTGATTCGTAACATGGCAGGGTCCAGTATCCCGGCCATGAACGGCCGGCGGCTTTACACAAACCGCCAAGTATAAGCTGTTCACCACCTTTGCAGGCAGGATAAACGCAGACGCCGATGATCAGTCGTTGCGCGCACCGCCGTAATAGGCGCAACCGCGCAGGGTCTGGCCGTTCACTCGCAGTTCTGCGCTCAGGTGGCTGACGGCACCGCTCATGGTGTCCACGCAGCGTTGCGGGGCGACCCAGAGGTCCACGCGTTGGCCATTGGCTTCGGTGCTGAGGCTGAAGCGTCCATCAGGCAATTGTTCTTCCAGGTAGGGTACGGCCAGTTCCGGCACGCCCGGGCGCGTCAGCACCATGCCCTTGGCGCCGGCTTTGAGGTCCCAGTCCGGTTCATTACCGTGTGCACGCACAGTAAGTCGCTTGAAGTTCGGATCGCTGCAGGCGCTGTTGGAGTGCTCGACCCGGTACAGGCGTTGTACGTTCAATTGCCCGTCGTTACCGGCTTTCTGGCCAGCGGAAAGATTGCCGCTGATATCGGCGAACAGGGTACCTGGCTCGGCGGCCAGTGCGGTGGCTTCTTGCAGCAGGCCGGTGCCGCCGGCATCAAACACCGCAAACTGGCGAGTTTCTGCACACGGTTTGAACAACAGCTGACCGCCTTTGGCACTGAGTTCACCTTGCATGCGGGTCATGCCGGCCGTGGAGGTCTGCGGTTTTTCCGCCAGCATCTGGCAGCCGGCGAACAGCGGCAACAGGGCGACTAGCAACAATGAAGGGGCGGCACGCATCGAGCAAACTCCAGGGTCTCTACCGAAAGGTGCCGCCACGTTACGCAGGGTGGACGCCGATCACAAGGCCCTAGCCGACATGATAGGTCTGTCCGGTCTGCAGGCCCTCGACGCTCTTGGCATAGGCCAGCGCCACCTCGGCTGCGGGCACCGGCTTGAAGCCGCGGAAGTAGGGGGCGTAGGCCGGCATGGCCTCGACCAGTACATTGGGGCTGATCGAATTGACCCGCAAGCCGCGGGGTAACTCGATGGCTGCTGCCTTGACGAAGGCATCGATGGCGCCGTTGACCAGGCTGGCCGAAGCGCCGGTACGGATCGGGTCATGACTGGTGATGCCGGTGGTGAAGGTGAAAGAGCCGCCATCGTTGATGAACTCGCGACCGATCAGCAGCAGGTTGACCTGCCCCATGAGCTTGTCGTTCAGGCCCAGGGCGAAGTGCTCTTCAGTCATCTCGTCCAGCGGCGCAAAGGTCACGTTACCGGCCGCGCAGACCAGCGCGTCGAAGCGCCCGGTCTGTTCAAACAGGCGACGAATCGAAGCGCTGTCGCTGATATCGACCTGATAGTCACCGCTGCTGCGACCGATGCGCAGCACTTCATGACGTTGCTCCAGTTCTTTGGCTACAGCCGAGCCGATGGTGCCGTTGGCGCCGATCAAGAGGATCTTCATTGAGCCGTTCCTTGTAGATGATGGGGACAAGGCTCAAGTCTAGAGTGGATTTTTCTGCGGATAAGCGTGCTAATAGGCAACCTTTGGTTTTCATCTGGAAACAATCAATGAGCGACCTGGATGACCTGGCGGCCTTTGCCGTGTTGATGGACGCCGGCAGTTTTACCCTGGCCGCGCAGCAGTTGGGCTGGAGCAAGGGGCAGCTGTCCAAGCGCATCAGTGCCCTGGAAGACAGCCATTCAGTGAAACTGCTGCATCGCACCACCAGGCGCCTGAGTCTCACGGCAGCCGGGGCGATGCTGTTGCCACAGGCGCAGGCCCTCGTGCGGCAAATGAATGGCGCGCGTCAGACCTTGGCCATGCTCAAGGATGAATTGACCGGGCCGGTGCGTATCACCGTGCCGGTTTCCCTGGGAGAGACGTTTTTCGAAGGTTTGCTGCTGGAGTTCAACCAGCGCTATCCCGACCTGCAGATGGAGCTGGAGCTGAACAACGGCTACCGCGATCTGCTGGCCGATGGCTTCGATCTGGCGATACGCACCGAGGTTGAGGACGATGCGCGACTGGTTGCGCGTCCGGTATTGGCGATGCAGGAGTTGACCTGTGCCAGTCCGGCGTATCTGCAGCAGCATGGCGAGCCGCATACGCCGACGCAACTGGCTGGCCATCAGTGCTTGCTCAACAGCCACTACAGCGGGCGTGAAGAGTGGCTGTATCACCAGCAACATGAGCTGATACGGGTACAGGTCAGTGGCAGTTTTGCCAGCAACCACTACAGCTTGCTGAAGAAAGCGGCTCTTCTGGGCGCAGGGGTCGCTCGACTACCTTCCTATATGTTGCATGCCGAGTTGGCGGACGGTCGCTTGCACTGGCTGCTGCGTGACTATCAGACCCGCAGTGTGCCGTTGTTTCTGGTCCATCCTTATCAGGGCCGGATGCCCAAGCGGGTTCAGGTGCTCGTCGATTACCTGATGCAGTGGTTCAAACGCAGCGGTCAGGCGTTGCAGGCGGTGTAAAAGACTCGCCGACAAAAAAAGAGGCCCGAAGGCCTCTTTTCATGGGTAGCAGTGATCAGCCGCCCAGGTAGGCGTCGCGAACCTTCGGATCGGTCAGCAGCGCTTCACCTGTGCCTTGCATCACCACCCGGCCGTTTTCCAGTACGTAGGCACGGTCGGCAACCTTCAGGGCCTGGTTGGCGTTCTGCTCGACCAGGAACACCGTCACGCCATCACGCCGCAGTTGCTCGATGATGTCGAAGATCTGCTGAATGATGATCGGTGCCAGACCCAGCGATGGCTCATCCAGCAACAGCAACTTGGGCTTGCTCATCAGCGCCCGGCCAATGGCGAGCATCTGTTGCTCACCACCGGACATGGTGCCGCCGCGCTGAGAGAAGCGTTCCTTCAGGCGCGGGAACAGCTGCAGGACTTTGTCCATCTGTTCCTGATAGTCACCCTTGTTGGTGAAGAAACCGCCCATCGCCAGGTTCTCTTCGACGGTCAGGCGGGCGAACACCCGGCGACCCTCAGGCACCACGGCAATGCTCTTGCGCATGATGTGCGAGGAGGGCTGGCCGACCAGCTCTTCACCCAGGTACTTGATGCTGCCGCTGTGGGCTTGTGGCGAGCCACACAGCGTCATCAGCAGCGTCGATTTGCCCGCGCCGTTGGCACCGATCAGGGTGACGATCTCGCCCTGACGGATCTCGACGTTGACGCTGTGCAGCGCCTGGATCTTGCCGTAGAAGGTGGAAACGTTTTCGAACTGCAGCATTTACGCTTCCCCCAGGTAGGCTTTGATCACTTCAGGGTTGTCGCGGATCTGGTCCGGCGTGCCGTCAGCCAGGGGCGTGCCCTGGTTGATCACAACGATATGGTCGGAGATGCTCATGACCAGCTTCATGTCGTGCTCGATCAGCAGCACGGTGACGTTGTGTTCTTCACGCAGAACGCTGATCAGCGCCTTGAGGTCTTCGGTCTCTTTCGGGTTCAGGCCGGCCGCCGGTTCGTCGAGCATGATGATCCGTGGACGGGTCATCATGCAGCGGGCGATTTCCAGGCGACGTTGCTGGCCGTAGGCAAGCGTGCCGGCGGGACGGTTGGCGAACTCGAGCAGATTGACCTTCTCCAGCCAGTAGCGGGCGTACTCTTTCGCTTCGTGCTCACTGCGGCGGAAGGACGGGGTCTTGAGCAGGCCGGCCAGAAAGTTGGTGTTCAGGTGCCGGTGCTGGGCGATCAGCAGGTTTTCCAGCGCGGTCATTTCCTTGAACAGGCGAACGTTCTGGAAGGTCCGCACCACGCCTTTGCGGGCAATTTCATGACCGGCCAGGCCCTGGATCGGCTGACCGTCGAGCAGGATGGTGCCAGCGCTCGGCTTGTAGAAACCGGTCAGGCAGTTGAACACCGTGGTCTTGCCAGCGCCGTTAGGGCCGATCAACGCCACAACCTGTTTTTCCTTGACGGTCAGGGCCACGCCGTTGACCGCCAACAAGCCGCCGAAGCGCATGCTCAGGCCGCTGACTTGCAGAATTTCGCGGCTCATGAGCGCAGCTCCATATGAGGACGTTGCATAGGCAGCAGGCCTTGCGGACGCCAGATCATCATCAACACCATCAGCGCACCGAACATCAACATCCGGTATTCGCTGAACTCACGCATCAGTTCCGGCAGCAGGATCATCACGATGGCCGCAAGAATCACGCCCAGCTGCGAACCCATACCGCCCAGTACCACGATGGCAAGGATGATGGCCGACTCGATGAAGGTGAACGACTCCGGCGTCACCAGGCCCTGGCGGGCGGCGAAGAAGCTACCGGCGAAACCGGCAAAGCAGGCACCGAGGGTGAAGGCCGACAGCTTGATCACGGTCGGGTTCAGACCCAGCGCACGGCAGGCGATCTCGTCTTCACGCAGCGCTTCCCAGGCACGGCCAATCGGCATGCGCAGCAAGCGGTTGATCACGAACAGCGCCAGCAGAGCCAGGAGCAGGGCGACCAGGTAGAGGAAAATCACCTTGTTGATCGAGTTGTACTGCAGACCGAAGAACTCGTGGAAGGTCTGCATGCCTTCGGCGGCCTTACGTTCAAAGGTCAGGCCGAAGAAGGTCGGTTTCTCGATGTTGCTGATCCCGTTCGGACCGCCGGTCAAGCCGGTGAGGTTACGCAGGAACAGACGGATGATCTCGCCGAAACCCAGGGTCACGATGGCCAGGTAGTCACCGCGCAGACGCAATACCGGGAAGCCGAGCAGGAAGCCGAAGGTCGCCGCCATCAAGCCGGCAATCGGCAGGCAGATCCAGAAGCTCAGGCCGTAGTAATGCGACAGCAGCGCATAGCTGTAGGCGCCAACGGCGTAGAAGCCGACGTAACCCAGGTCGAGCAGGCCCGCCAGCCCGACCACGATGTTCAGGCCCAGGCCCAGCAACACGTAGATCAGGATCAGCGTGGCAATGTCGACTGCACCGCGCGAGCCAAAGAACGGCCATACCAGGGCAACCGCGATCAGGCCCATGATCACCCAACGCTGGGTTTTCGGCAGGGTCAGGAAGTTGCTCATGGCCGGTGAGATCAGCTTGCGGTCAGAGCGGCGGCGGGTGAGCGCACCCCATTGCTTGTCGAACAGTACGCGCAGGAACATCAGCACCGAACACACGGCAATGACCGTGATGGTGAAGGGGCCCTGGCTATGGACGATCAGGCGGATGCCATCGATGCTGAGTTTCAGACCCAGTACCGGGAAGGCCACGGCCCAGACCAGCAAGGCGCTGAAGAACGCCTGTTTGAGATTTTTGTTCATACTTTTTCAACCTCCGGACGGCCGAGAATGCCGGTCGGACGGAACAACAGCACCAGAACCAAAAGACCGAAGGCCACTACGTCCTTGTACTGGTCGCCGAAGATGTCGGCGCCAAAGGCTTCAGCCACCCCCAGCACCAGCCCGCCGAGCATGGCGCCCGGGATACTGCCGATGCCGCCCAGCACCGCCGCGGTGAAGGCTTTGAGGCCTACCAGGAAACCGGCGTTGGGGTTGATCACGCCATACTGCATGCTCAGCAGTACCGCCGCCACGGCCGCCAGAGCGGCACCGATGACGAACGTCAGGGCGATGATGTTGTTGGTGTTGATACCCAGAAGGTTGGCCATCTTGATGTCTTCGGCACAGGCACGGCAGGCGCGGCCCAGACGAGAGCGGGAGATGAACAGGGTCAAACCGGTCATCGCCACCAGGGTGACGACAAACACCAGGATCTGCATGTAGGAGATCAGCACTTCCTCTGCGCCGCCTGGGCCGAAGGAGATACTCCCCGGGATCAGGTTGGGGATGGACTTGTCCTTGGAGTCCTGGGATAGCAATACGGTGTTCTGCAGGAAAATCGACATACCGATGGCAGAAATCAGCGGGATCAACCGGTTGCTGTTACGCAAAGGGCGATAGGCAACCCGTTCGATGCTGTAGCCATAGGCACTGGTAACGAAGATCGTGGCGACGAAGGCGACGGTCATCAATATCGGCAGTGAATCGATACCCATCATGGCCAGCCCGGCAAGGGCAATAAAGGCCACGTAGGAACCAATCATGTACACCTCGCCGTGGGCGAAGTTGATCATTCCAATGATGCCGTAAACCATTGTGTAGCCAATGGCTATCAAGGCATAGGTGCTGCCAATGGTCAGGCCATTAACCAGCTGTTGGAAGAAGTGATAGATCTCAGGCATTACAGCGCTCCTAAAAACCCGATACGCATTTCACTGGTGGGTAAACCCGGCCTGGTGTGGTGGTCTTGAGCCACTTCGACGCAGGGCACTGCCAGAGAACCGCTGGTGACGGTTTTAAGATTTTCAGGTGAACCTGCCCCCGGATCGCGGGAATCAGGCCCATGAACCTCGTAAAACAAAGCCCACTGCTCGCACAGTGGGCTTGTAGTCATGTAGTCAGACGGGATTACTGTGGGGAAACTTCGGTTTTAGGTTTGCCGAAATGCCATTCGTAGACCACGAATTTGAAGTCTTTCAGGTCGCCGTTCTTGTCGTACGACAGATCGCCGGTCGGGGTCTTGAAGGTGCCAGCGTGGATGGCCTCAGCCACCTTGTCGGTGTCTTCGGACTTGGCTGCCTTGATGCCCTCGGCAATCAGGGTGACAGCGGAGTAGGCCGGGAACACGAACGGGCCGCTAGGATCTTTGCCGTCAGCCTTGATGGCGTCAGCGATTGCCTTGTTCGCAGGATCGGCGTCGAAGGACTTCGGCAGGGTTACCAGCAGGCCTTCCGAGGCGTTCTGGGCGATCTGCGAGATGGAGTCGTTACCGACACCTTCTGGACCCATGAACTTGGCTTTCAGGCCTTTTTCCTGAGCCTGGCGCAGGATCAGGCCCAGCTCTGGGTGGTAGCCGCCGTAGTAGACGAAGTCGACGTTGGCTTGCTTGAGCTTCTGGATGATCGACGAGAAGTCTTTGTCACCGGCGTTCAGGCCTTCGAAGACGGCAACCTTGGTGCCTTTGCCTTCCAGGGTCTGCTTGACGGCGGTGGCGATACCTTCACCGTACTGCTGTTTGTCGTGCAGAACAGCAACCACTTTCGGTTTGACGTGGTCGGCGATGTAGTTACCGGCCGCTGGGCCCTGGGCGCTGTCCAGACCGATGGTGCGGAAGATCAGCTTGTAACCACGGGCGGTGATTTCCGGGCTGGTGGCAGCCGGGGTAATCATGATCACGCCTTCGTCTTCATAAATGTCGGAGGCAGGTTGGGTGGAGCTGGAGCAGAGGTGGCCGATCACGTACTTGACGCCATCGTTGACCACTTTGTTGGCTACGGCTACGGCCTGTTTAGGGTCGCAGGCATCATCGTATTCTTTGGCTTCAAGCATCTTGCCATCGACGCCGCCCTTGGCGTTGATGTCTTTGATCGCCTGTTTTGCACCGATGAACTGCATGTCGCCGTACTGAGTAACCGGGCCGGTTTTCGGGCCGGCAATGCCGATCAGGATGGTATCGGCTGCAAACGAATGGCTGGCAACCCCGGCCAGAACCATTGCGGCAAACAGCTTGGAAATCTGCTTAGTAGCCTTACTCATAGTGCTCCACTCATTCTGTTGTAATTTTTATAGTCCTGGCGGCCAGAGCTTGAGGACCGGAGTGCTCCGATTTTGCCCTGGCAACTGTACCGGTACAGTGTAGAGCGCTGCTTTGTCGCTTGAAAAGCAGCCCAGCTGGGGCAAATTCGGCGCGTGTCGCTTAATTGACAGAAACTTACAAGAAAGCGGCTTGCTCATGCCTGAATTCGCGTGGCCATCCTTTGCTCTCAAGTCCTTTTCGATCAATTACTTATTTGAAACCGGGTTTTTCTGCAAAAATACCGACTCTTACAGTAGTCGAATTATTTCTGGCAGGAACCCATGACTGATCAACCAAGCACCCTCTATGCCAAACTGCTCGGCGAGACAGCAGTAATCGAGTGGAAAGCCCTGGAGCGTTTTTGGGCCAAGGGTGACCTGATTTGGGTCGACGCGAGTCTGGACCTGATCGAAGTTGCACAGGCAATGGCCGAAAACCGTAGTGAAACCTTCGCCGTATGGCGTAATGCTGGCACGGTGGGGCCGGTGTCTACCGAGCAGGCACTAGACCTTCAGAGCCGCGATCCAGAGATCTGGGCGGTGGTGGTTTCGCCGTTTATCGTGATTCAGGAAAAGAAAAAAGACTGAGCACGCTCCAGATTGGTGCGTGAAAATAAGCAGTGAGGCGATTTTGGTGCGCGGTACCGTTCAGCGAGGGTGGCTGTTGGTAACAGTTAAGTGTGCTTTACGTTAACGGTAACAGTCAGTAGGAGCGGATTTATCCGCGATGGACTGCGTAGCAGGCCCATCTTTTGGGGCCGCGATGCGCCCCATCGCGGATGAATCCGCTCCTACAGGATCAGTAATCCACTTTCCCGGTATGACCGTTCAGCGAAATCACCCGCGTCTTGCCGATCCGGTGACGGTAGATCTCGCGCAGGTATTTCACGGCCTTCTTCACGCATTCACGCGACAGTCGAATGTCATTGATCGAGACGAATTTGCTCTTGTCGTTGATCAGTTCCCGGTACTTCTTCTCGTACATCGGCTTGATCGCATACCAGTTGGTGTCGAGGATTTTCGCCGGGTTTTCGAACTCATTGAGCAGATCATCGATGCGATCTTCATCGAAGGTGTCGCTGGTGATGAATTCGAGGATGGCGTTGTCCAGCGTATCGTCGAAGCGGTACGAATTACGCGCAAAGCAACGCTTGATGAAGGCCACGATCAGGGTCAGGAAATCGTCTGACAGGCACGGGCTTTTGGCAATCAAGGTAGTCAGCGAAAGGTTTGCAGACGCACCGATCACCAGGGCGTAGCGCTTGAGTGTGGTGTTGGGGAATAGGCTGTTGAGGTGGGTCTTGAGCCGGTTCAGGTCCATGTAGGAGAGCTTGTAATCCTTGGGCAAGGATACGATCGATACCACCGAAGAGCAGTTCTTGAAGAAATGCAGGTCGTGCAGGGCTGCGGCGTCATAGCCGGAGGCCTTGTACTGCTCCAGCGCTGCGCGGTAGCGCTTGGATTCGATCGGCAACAGGCTGATGCCCTCGATCGCCTGGGTCACCTTGTTGAAGTGCGGCAGGTCGATGGAGCGGAAGAACAGGTCGTCGATGTTCAGACGTGCCTGCTCTTTTTCGAACACTTTGAATTTATCCGAATTCGGCGACGGCTGTTCCGGTACCACGGACTCCGCGTAGGCAATCGCCACCGGGCCGGCCAGGCTCATGAACAGGTCGTTGGCATCCAGGCGAATGGTTTCGCCAATGTCGATGCCGGCGCGACGGAAGTAGTTCTGGTCGTAGTCGGTGGTTACCGCCTGGGCAGTAAGGATGTTGAAAATCTGCTGGGAAATGTACTGGTTGGCGTGCTTTTCCATGGCATTGACATCAATGTTCTGGATGTTGCCGTCATCGTTCTCTTCGGCGTAGCGCATGATGTCGTTGGAAATCAGCATCATCGCGTTCCAGGGGCGGATACGGCCCATGACGCTGGCTTCGCTGCTGTCTTCATTGTCGAAGTTATAGGAGAAGTCCCATTCTTCGGACAGGTACTTGCACAGCAGACGCCCGGCGTTGATGTGCAGGGCTTCGGACATTTCGCTGCGGTGGTCAGAAATGTTCGGCAGCACGCAAATGCCGCTGGTGAAGATCGGTTCGAAGACAAACGAGTGCCCGCTCTTGCCGTCATTCTCGTCGGCAGGCTTGGTGTCGAAGGTCTTGTTCATGTAGGAGTACTGCTGGGCCAGGCCGAACTCCGAGGCCATGCCCGAACCGGTACCACCACCGGCGCTGAAGATGTAGAAATACAGGCGTGACTGGTTGGCCTTGATCCCGCAGGAGTCGATCAGGTAAGAGTGAATCAGCTTCCAGTCGGCGCTGGAGAAACGGTGGGTTTCCTTGTTGAGGATGATCTTGGCCAGGTACTGGCCGAGGATCGGGGCGTTGCCGGCGCCACCGGCATGGACTTCGGAGAGGTCCATGATCTTCATTTTGCTGTAGTCGCGGATGAAGCCGCTTTTTTCTCCCTTGCGCGAGAAGCGGATGCGACCGGCAATGTCTTTGTCCAGGTCACCCAGCATTACCAGCGGTTCGACCAGGAACACCGGCTTGCTGCCCTTGTTCTGGACCAGCCGCAGGTTATTGCGGATCCAGCGGGCCGGGCTGTAGTTCGGCTCACTGCTGGCGCGGTCTTCATTGTTGAATTCGTTGAGGTAAAAGGTGCGGGCGTTGTATACAAGTTCGGCGACATCCAGAGCGATGTTCGAGCCGCAACGGCCCAGGCCAATCAGGCAGACAGATGGAAACTGCTGATCCAGGCGCAGCTGGCTGTCGTCTTCGACGTGGACACTGGGTGGAAACACCAGATCGCGCAGACCGTCCAGGTTGTCGAGGATGCGCTGGATATCGGGCTCGGTGAAGTACAGGTACTGCTGCGGGTTAAGTGCGCGTGGGCTGTAGAATTCTTTCGGCCCTGAAGCGCTGAACGCGGGAGTAGGTGATGTCAGCTCGGAAACCGCGTTGGCAGAAGTAGTCTTGGAGGTCATTTTGCGCCATTTGCCTGAAGGTGGGTGGCTGTTCTAGTAGATATCATAGAGCCATCACTGGATAAGTTTCGCGACTGTATCAGTGCGCATTTGGCGTGCGCGATAGGGGGTTGCCCTATAGCTGTAGGAGTTTTCCTTTTCCACGCCTGCAAACTGAATCGTCCAATCATTCAACTTCTTTAATCTGCCTGGAGCTGTACATGAGCACTGCACGTCCTTCACTGGGGTTTGCCGGAATCGGTTTGATGGGGTTGCCGATGTGTCGGCGCTTGTTGGCTGCGGGGTATCCGCTGACCGTCTGGAACCGTTCGCCGGATAAATGTGCAGCACTGGTCGAGGCGGGCGCCCGCGTGGTGTCGACCCCCGCTGAGCTGTGTAAGGCCGCTGACCTGGTGCTCTTGTGTCTGGCCGATACGGCGGTGGTACGTGAGGTGGTGTTCGGGCCGCAAGGTGTTGCCGAGGGCGCCAGGGCCGGGCAATTGCTGGTGGATTTTTCCAGCCTGGAGCCGACCGCCACCCGCGAGATGGCCGCCGAACTTGCCGCACTCAGTGGCATGAGCTGGCTTGATGCCCCGGTTTCCGGCGGCACGCCAGGGGCCGAAGCGGGCAGCCTGGCGATCATGGTCGGCGGCGATGCAGCGGACCTTGAGCGTGTACGCCCGGTACTACTGACCCTGGGCCAACGGGTCACACACATGGGACCGGTAGGGGCCGGCCAGGTGACCAAGGCCTGCAACCAGATGATCGTAGCCTGCAACGCTTTGGTCATTGCCGAAGTAGTGGCGCTCGCCGAACAGTCCGGTGTCGATGCCAGTCTGATCGCCGAGGCGCTGGCCGGTGGCTTTGCCGATTCCCGGCCCTTGCAGATTCTCGCCCCACAAATGGCGCAGAGCTGCTTTGAACCGGTCAAATGGCACGTGCGCACCTTGCTCAAGGATCTCGATACGGCAGTGAAGTTCTCGCGCGAACAGGGCTCGGCAACGCCGCTCAGCGGCCTGGCCGCACAGCTGATGCGCTTGCACGGTAGTCAGGGCTATCTGCAAAAAGATCCGGCGACACTGATTGATCTGTACCGACGTAAGGATTGAAGCTGACCAGCGCCGGTTCGTCGCGCTGGTTGAGCTGATTGAGGATGGCGCGCAGTTCACCCAGGGGGACAGGGCGGCTGAGCAGGTAGCCCTGGACGAAATCGCAGCTCTGTTGGGCGAGGAACTGGTACTGCTCCATGGTTTCCACGCCTTCGGTGATCACGTGCAGGTGCAGGGTGTGGGCCATGACGATGATTGCCTGGACAATCTCCATGTCCTGCCGGCTACGTGGCACATCCTGAATGAAAGAGCGATCGATCTTCAGGGTGTCCAGGGGCAGGCGCTTGAGGTAGGCCAATGACGAATAGCCGGTGCCGAAGTCATCGATCGAAAGGGAGACGCCCAGCGCGCGGATCTCCTTGAGCAGGGTGATGGTGCTATGAATATTGGCCATCAGCGCGTTTTCGGTGACTTCAAGTTCAAGCTGGCGGGCTGCAAGCCCGGCCTGTTGCAATGCGTCCTCAACCTCCCGGGCCAGTTCCTCGCAGCCCAGGGTCAATGCCGAGCAATTGACCGTGACCTTCAGCCCGCTGTAACCATGACGATTCAGTTGTGCCAGGTCTTTGCAGGCGTGGCGCAGTACCCATAGGTCAAGATCAGTGATCAGGCCGTTGGCTTCGGCGATGCCAATAAAGCGGTCCGGGCTGAGCAAACCATGTTGCGGATGCTGCCAGCGTACCAGGGCTTCAAGTTTGGCCACCTGCCCGGTGTGCAGATCGAAAATCGGCTGGTAATGAATGCGCAATCCTCGCTCCTCAAGCAAGGCAATGCGCAGCTCTTCTTCCAGCTGCAGTTCCAGGGTGGCGCGTGTTTTCAGGCTGCTGTTGAAGAAGTTCAGGCTGTTGCGCCCGCAGCCCTTGGACTGATAAAGCGCCAGGTCGGCATTCTTGAGCAGCTCTTCACAGTTTCGGCCGTCGTCGGGGAAGATGCTGATGCCAATGCTGGTGGTCATGACCATGCGCCGTCCGGCCAGGTCGATCGGTTCTTTCATTTTCTGCATGATGCGCTGGGCGAGGTGCCGGGCTTCTTCACGGCTGTGCAGGGCGATCAGGATGCAGAACTCGTCGCCGCCGAAGCGGGCGACCACGTCCTGGCTGCGGGTTGCCGCCTTGATATAGCCGGCAATGACCTTGAGCAGTTCGTCGCCAGCATCGTGGCCAAGGCTGTCGTTGATACGTTTGAAATGATCGATGTCGAGGAACATCACCGCCAGCATGCCGTCATTGACGGTTTGTTCGACCAGACGTTCGGCAAACACCTGGTTGAAGCCGCGCCGGTTGATGAGGTTGGTCAGCGCGTCGTAATGAGCGGCCTGCTGCAGCGACACCCGTGCCTGGTCCAGCTGGCTGAGCAGGACATTGACCCGGCGCAGGTCGTGCTCCTTGCTTTGCAGCTTCTGGTCGGAGAGGGCCGCGCTGATGCTGCTGGCGCTGATCAGCAAAGTGATGAAGGCGATGGTCAGGCTGAGTTGCAGATTGTTATCAGCGCTTGGCAGGGTCACGGTCGCATCGACCGGGATGATCAGGGTCATGCCCCACATGCCGGTGAAATGGGTGGCGAAGATGCCCCCGGCCATCAACAGACTGGCGCCATATTTGAGCAACTGATGGAGTGTGCCGCTGCCGTAGCGAAAGTAGCGGGCCAGGAACAGGGCCAGCAGACTGGTGAACATGGCGATGGCCACCGAGGCAGCCAACATGTCCGGACGATAGAACTGTTGGGCGTTGGAGCGCATGGCGGCCATGCCGATGTAATGCATCGCGGTGATGCCAAGACCGATACAGCCAGCAGCCTGGAGGAAATGACGGACGCGCAGGTCGCGTTGTCCCAGGGTGTTCATCGCCAACCAGCCGGCGAACAGCATGACTACCAGCGAAAGGCCGGTCAGGGCAAAGTCATAGTGGACCTCAATGGGTGCCTGAAACCCCAGCATACTGATGAAATGCAAGGCCCAGACCCCACCTGCCAGGCAGCAGGCACCGAGCAGGCGCCATTGTCGCTGGGCTGCCGGTTGATCCGCATGGTTCAGGCGTTCAGCCATGCTCAGGGTAGCGAAGCTGCCTGCGCCGGCGACGAGAAAAGCAAGAAGCACCAGGTACGGATTGTACCGGCACTCGAGAATGATCTGTCCGGTAGCCGGAAGATCGGCGAGCATCTGTAGCCCCAGCCACTCCATAGCTTGCCTCTTTTTCGAGTTTTCACTCGTCCCCCGAAAGCGCGTCTGGAGACTGTTCTGCTGGAGTATAGAAAGAGAGTATTAACCCATCCTGATTAATGGCACTTTGATTCTACGATTTGGGCATTGGGGTAATAGCGGAAGGTTCTAAAGCGTCGCGGGGGGGGGGAGGGGTAGAACACTCCTTTTGCTAGGGGGGCGGTAGCCAGGGGGGACGGCAAAG
>NZ_JBMOWO010000131.1:0-15993 GCF_049310525.1 Pseudomonas sp. GZD-222 | reverse complement strand
TTTCAAAGTTTTCGTGGGGCACCCCCCCTCCCTTGTTTGTTTTGGGGTTGGTCTTCCCCCGCGATGAGACTTACCGGATTTACCCGGCGACCAACACGCGAATCGCTTCCAGGCGCAGTGCGGCTTTTTCCAGCATCGCCAGACCTTGTTCACGTTGCTTGCGCACCGCTTCGATCTCGCTGTCGCGCACGCTTGGGTTGACTGCTTGCAATGCGGTCAGGCGCGCCAGCTCTTCGTCGGTCTCCGCTGCAAGACGACGCTGGGCTTCGGCGACGCGCTCGGCATGACGCGGCATGATCTTGGCTTCACCACTGTTGATCCGCGGCGTCAGCACATCGCGCTGGGCCTGAATGAACTTGTTGGCGCTGGCCTTCGGCACGCTTTCGAGCTGGTCGTTGAGAGTCTCGAAAGACACCCGCGAGGCCAGGTCATTGCCGTTGGTGTCGAGCAGGCAGCGCAACGCAGCTGGCGGCAGATAGCGGCCCAGTTGCAGGGCGCGCGGGGCGACCACTTCGCTGACGTACAGCAGTTCAAGCAGCACCGTGCCGGGCTTGAGTGCCTTGTTCTTGATCAGCGCCACCGCGGTATTGCCCATCGAACCGGACAGCACCAGGTCCATGCCACCCTGGACCATCGGGTGCTCCCAGGTAATGAACTGCATGTCTTCGCGAGACAGCGCCTGGTTGCG
Organism: Pseudomonas sp. GZD-222; assembly: GCF_049310525.1. Lineage (NCBI taxonomy): Bacteria > Pseudomonadati > Pseudomonadota > Gammaproteobacteria > Pseudomonadales > Pseudomonadaceae > Pseudomonas > Pseudomonas sp. GZD-222. The sequence continues at coordinate 15,305 of NZ_JBMOWO010000131.1, read as the reverse complement.
GTCGTAGGTGATGGTTACACCTTCGTCGTCACCCAGCGGGAAGCTGGCGTCGAGCATTTTTTCGCTCGGCTTGAGGATCAGGGCATTTTCCGAATGGTCCTCGCTGTCGATGCCGAAAGCGTCGAACAAGGTTTCCATGTAGATCGGCAGGGTGAACTGATCGTCTTGCTCAAGAATTGCCTCGACCAGTGCCTGACCTTCACCGGCACCACCGGAGTTGAGCTCCAGCAGACGGTCACGACCGCTATGCAGCTCGGCTTCCAGCTGTTCGCGCTCGGCGCGGGCTTCGTCGACCAGGGCTTGCCATTCACCGTCGTCGCCACTTTCGAGCAACGGCAGCAGGCGCGGGCCGAACTGGTGCTGCAGGGCGTTACCGGTCGGGCAGGTATTCAGGAAGGCGTTGAGCGCCTGGTTGTACCATTGGAACAGGCGCTCTTGCGGGCTGTTCTGCAGGTATGGCACATGCAGTTCGATGGTGTGCTTCTGACCGATACGGTCGAGACGGCCAATACGCTGCTCGAGCAGGTCGGGGTGAGCAGGCAGGTCGAACAGCACCAGGTGGTGGGCGAACTGGAAGTTGCGGCCTTCACTGCCGATTTCCGAACAGATCAGCACCTGGGCGCCGAACTCTTCATCGGCGAAGTAGGCGGCTGCACGGTCGCGTTCGAGAATACTCATGCCTTCATGGAAGACCGTGGCCGGAATGCCGGAGCGCACGCGCAGGGCGTCTTCCAGGTCCATAGCGGTTTCGGCGTGGGCGCAGATCACCAGAACCTTGACCCGCTTGAGCATCTTCAGGGTATCGATCAGCCAGTCGACTCGTGGATCGAAGCGCCACCAGCGCTCTTCTTCATCCGTGTCGCCCTGGGACTGGAACGCCACCTCGGGGTACAGCTCGGCATGCTCACCGACCGGCAATTCCATGTACTGATCGGGGCTTGGCAGCGGATAAGGATGCAGGTTGCGCTCAGGGAAGCCCTGGACGGCGGCGCGGGTGTTGCGGAACAGTACGCGGCCGGTACCGTGACGATCGAGCAGTTCACGAATCAGTCGCGCACTGGCCTGGGTGTCGCCGTCGTTGACCGCGGCTAGCAGGGCCTCGCCTTCGGCGCCGAGGAAACCTTCAATGGTGGCGTGGGCTTTGGCTGAAAGGCGGCCTTCGTCCAGCAGCTCCTGTACGGCTTCGGCCACCGGGCGGTAGTGCTCGCTCTCGGCGCGGAAGGCGGCCAGGTCATGGAAACGGTTCGGGTCAAGCAGGCGCAGACGGGCGAAGTGGCTGTCCTGGCCCAGTTGCTCAGGGGTCGCGGTCAGCAGCAGGACGCCAGGAATGACCTGGGCCAGTTGCTCGACCAGGCCGTATTCAGGGCTGACCTGCTCTTCGTGCCAGACCAGGTGATGCGCTTCGTCGACCACCAGCAGGTCCCAGCCTGCGGCGAACAGCGCGTCCTGGGCTTTTTCGTCTTCGGTCAGCCACTCCAGGGCGACCAGCGCCAACTGGGCGTCTTCGAACGGGTTGCTGGCATCGCTCTCGATAAAGCGCTCGGCGTCGAACAGCGCTACCTGCAGGTTGAAGCGGCGGCGCATTTCCACCAGCCACTGGTGCTGCAGGTTCTCCGGCACCAGGATCAACACACGGCTGGCACGGCCCGAGAGCAGCTGGCGGTGAATCACCAGGCCGGCCTCGATGGTCTTGCCCAGGCCTACTTCGTCGGCCAGCAGGACCCGCGGGGCAATACGGTCGGCGACTTCACGGGCGATATGCAGCTGGTGGGCGATGGGTTGCGCACGGGTACCACCCAGGCCCCACAGCGAGGACTGCAACTGGCGGCTGGTGTGCTCCAGGGTGTTGTAGCGCAGCGAGAACCATGACAACGGATCGATCTGTCCGGCGAACAGACGGTCGCTGGCCAGACGGAACTGGATGAAGTTCGACAGTTGGGTTTCCGGCAGGGTGCAGGCCTGGTTCTGCCCGTCGAGGCCGTGGTAGACCAGCAGACCGTCGACATCATCGACCTCGCGAACGGTCAGCTTCCAGCCTTCGAAATGGGTGATCTGGTCGCCGGGCGAGAAGCGCACCCGGGTCAGGGGCGCATTGCGCAGGGAGTACTGGCGAGTGTCGCCAGTGGCCGGGTAGAGCACGGTCAACAAGCGGCCGTCCTGTGCCAGAACGGTCCCCAGACCTAGCTCGGCTTCGCTGTCGCTGATCCAGCGTTGCCCCGGTTGATACTGCTGCGCCATACTGCCTGACTCCCGCTTTGAAAAGCCGACTATCTTAACGGATAGGACTGTGCAGACCAAAGAGTCTAGCAATATCAGCGACAAATACCGCTGCGGCTATACTTCGAGCCAGTTGCAGATGCGATGAACAGTGCCTAAATGAGATTCGCGGCTCAAGGCCGCTGCTGGCTAGCCGACACAGTGGCGACAGGAGATCACCCCCCCATGCTGCCGCCCATCATTCCACTCAGCGCCGCCCCCGTGACATCACAACTGGACCCGGTCAAGCCGACCCCCGACATCAAGCCGGTGGTGCCTGCACAGCCAACGTCCAGCGAGGGTGCCATCGACCTGAAACATCGTGACCCGGAAAAATCCGCGCTGCTGTTGCGTGAAGAGCAGCGCCGCCAGCATGGTCGCCGTCAGTCGGGCAAGGATGATGAGCTCTATCAGCCGCTGCCGGGGGATGAAGTCAACGCCGACAATACCGTGCCGGTAGCGCCGCTGATGGGCGAACAGCCGCGTCAGGGGTTGTTGGTGGATATAGAAGTCTGAAGATCAGCCTGCTTACTGGTCAGCGCGAGCAACTGCCTTCATTATTGTCGGACCGCAGTCCGCTTCGCGAGCCGAACCATGAGCCAAGATGACAACCTGATCGACCTCGGCGCCGAGCGTGCCCGGCGCGTTCACGACCTCAACGAAAAGCGCCTGAACGAAGTGCGCCAGGCATTCGAACAGGCCATGCCGCTGGGCAAGGCCAAGAAAAAGCCCAAGGGCAAACCCAAGAAACGTTGAAAACTTGATGCAGGTCAAGCCTGCACCCGCCTCGCGCGCCCGCTTCCGGGCGCCATTGACTTCGGTCAATTTCCTTTCGTCCGCCATTGGTTACCTTGAGCCCATCAGACAGGTGCAGGCAAATGGAGGCCGACATGTTCTTCGATAATGTGGTTATCGCTGGAGTGATTACAGTCGGCCTGATGCTGCTGTTCTTTGTCGGATTCGGAATTTTCATCTGGAAGGACTCGAACAAGCGCAAACAGCGCTGATTCTTCCGGTACACGAGCACGCAAGGCATTTAGGGCGACTTCGGTCGCCCATTTTTTTGTCCGCAAGAAACCTTTCAGCTGTACTGGACTTTTATTAGTTAGCTAGCTAATAATCAGCACCAGATTCTTTCATCGCCATCCTGTCTATCGTTACAACACAGTCAGCCAAGGTTCGACCCGTGCCCATCACTTTGCAGGCCCTGTTGGCGCCGAACAAACTCGCCGTGCAATTTGCCATCAAGACCTTGCTCGGCGGAGGCCTGGCGCTGTGGCTGGCACTGCGCTGGGGCCTGGAACAACCCGCCTGGGCCCTGATGACGGCATTCATCGTTGCCCAGCCCTTGTCGGGCATGGTCTTGCAAAAAGGCCTGGCGCGCTTGTTCGGGACCTTGGTCGGTACCGTGATGTCGGTGCTGTTCATCGGCATGTTCGCCCAGACGCCCTGGTTGTTCCTTCTGGCCCTGGCGTTGTGGCTGGCCTTGTGTACCGCCTGTTCGACCATGCTGCGTAGCGCCTGGGCCTATTCATTTGTATTGGCGGGTTACACCGTCGCGATTATCGCATTGCCCGCGATCAATCATCCGCTCGCCGTATTCGACCAGGCCGTGGCGCGCTGTACCGAGATCTGCCTGGGGATTGTCTGTGCCACGGCGACCAGCGCGTTGCTGTGGCCCATGCGCGTCGAGCAACAACTCGGTGGCCAGGCGCGTCAGGCCTGGACCAGTGGCTTGCAGGCGGCCAGCGCGACCCTGACCGGCGAAGCGCAGGCGCGTCAGGGCTTGCTGGAAATTCTCGGGCGCATCGTCGCCGTGGATGCACAGCGTGAGCATGCCTGGTTCGAGGGGCCTCTTGGCCGGCAGCGGGCACGGGCTATCCGTGGCTTGAGCCAGAAACTGCTGATTCTTTTGCGCATTGCCCGTTCGGTACGGCGTCAGTGGCAGCAACTGGACGCCTCCCAGGCACAGCATCTGCAGCCTTGGCTCGACCAAGTGCATGATGCCCTGGCCACGCCCGATCAGGCAGGTCTGTTGCTCCTGCGCCAACGGGTCTGGGATGCGGCGCACGATGACAGCATCAGCTCGGCCGAACACTATTGCCTGGCGCGCCTGACCTTGCTGCTGGACAACGCCATGGCCGCGACCTTGGCGTTACGTGCGGTGGAGGAGGGCAAGGCACCGGCGGATGTGCCCGACAGCCTCGCCGCGCACCGTGATCTACCCCTTGCACTGTTGTTCGGCTCGCGCAGTGCCCTGGCGTTTCTGGCCATGGCCAGTTTCTGGCTGGCGACCGCCTGGACGGCAGCCCCGGGCGGCTTGGTGCTGACCTGTGTGGTCTGCAGTCTGTTTGCCAGCCGGGAAAACGGGGCACAGATCGGCATGAGTTTTTTGCGTGGAATATTGCTGGCGATTCCAGTGGCCTTTGTTGTCGGGCAGATCCTGCTGCCACAGTGGAGCGGATTTCCCATGCTGTGCCTGGCCATGGGCGTGCCATTGTTCTTTGGTGCGTTGGGTATGGCCAATCCGCGCATTGGCGCTACGGCAACCTCTTACTGCCTGCATTTCATCGTCCTGGTGGCGCCGCTCAATACCATGAGTTTTGGTGTCGCAACTTTTCTCAACAGTGCTCAAGCGATGCTCATCGGTGTAGGCGCGGCGGTGCTGGCATTCAAGCTGCTGGTGCTGCGCAATCCAGCCTGGCACGGTCGTCGCCTGCGCGCGGCAACCCAGAACGACCTGGTACGTTTGACCCGTCGCGAGCTGCGCGGTGCCGAGACCTGGTTCGGCGGGCGCATGGCCGATCGCTTGCTGCAACTGGCGAGACACTACGCGGCCTTGCCCGAGCAGGAACGCGGTCGCTGGGACGATGGCGTAGATGGCCTGGATATCGGTGATGAACTGCTACACCTGCGCCATTGCCTGGCCGTGGCCCAGGCACCGCTGGCCACAGCCGAGCGCGAGTATTTGCAGCAACTGCAGGATGTCCTCGCACGCGGTCCAGCGCCGGGTAGAGGCAAACGCCTGGATGCTGCCAGCGAAGTATTCATCGACGTCTTGCAACGGCAGCCGCCCAGCGACCCCTTGCGCCTGGCGGTGGGCGCGGTGTTGCAGTTGCAGCGCAGTTGGGGCAAATGGTGTCGCCGACAGGAGGAGATTCATGGGCTTGCGTGAGTGGGCGCTGGGCGGTGTGTTGCTCAGCCCGTTTTTGATCTATGTCGTGCTGGCGCTGGTGCTCACCGGGGCTGTGCGTTTGCTGCTGCGATTGACGCCGCTGGGGCGCTGGATCTGGCATGAGGCGCTGTTCGATTGTGCGCTGTTCATTTGTGTATTGACCCTGGTAACCCTCGGGTTGGGGCCTTTGTAAGGAGCGTGATCATGCGTGCACTGGTACGTATCGCAATAACCTTGTGCCTGGTGGCGGTGGCCATTTTTGCGGGTTGGAAGCTCTGGCAGTACTACATGCTCACGCCCTGGACCCGCGATGCGAAAATCCGTGCCGATGTGGTGATTATCGCCCCGGACGTTTCCGGCTGGGTGCGTGAACTCAAGGTGCATGACAACCAGCAGGTCAAGGCCGGCGAGCTGCTGATGTCGATCGATCGCGACCGCTTCGAAGCGGCCCTGGACAAAGCCAATGCAGTAGCCGAAACCCGCCAGCAGCAATTGCGCCTGCGCGAACATGAGGCGTCCCGGCGCGCGGCACTCGGTCCTCAGGCCATCAGTGCCGAACTGCGTGAGAACGCCCAGATCAATGCGGCGGTGGCCCGTGGTGAATTGCACCAGGCCCAGGCCGATGTCAAAGCGGCGGCCATCAACCTGGCCCGCAGCCAGGTCAAGGCGCCGCGCGACGGTCATATCACCAACCTGCGTCTGGCCGAAGGCAACTACGTCAATGCCGGGCAGCCGGTGATGGCGCTGATCGATGATTCGACCTTTTATGTCCAGGCTTATTTCGAAGAGACCAAGTTGCCGCGTATTCGTGTTGGTGACCCGGTCAAGGTCTGGCTGATGAGTGCCGGCGAGCCCATGCAGGGGCATGTTGAAAGCATCAGTCGCGGGATCACTGACCGTAATGCCAACCCCGACAGCCAATTGCTCGCCGAAGTCGAGCCGACCTTCAACTGGGTGCGCCTGGCCCAGCGCATTCCGGTGCGGATCAAACTGGACCAGGTGCCTGAAGGCGTAACCCTGAGCGCAGGCATGACGGCCAGCGTGCAGGTGCGTGAAGATCAGGTGCAGCGCTGATCAGGGTTGCTGGCGAGTAGCAGCCAGAACGATTTCGCGAATGCACACATGTTGCGGTTGCTGGTAGGCATAGGCGATGGCCGCCGCTACATCCTCGGCGCTGAGTACCTGGCCACCCATCTCGGCTTTCCAGGCCTGGTAGCCTTCTTTGATCCCCTCGTCGGTGGTATGGCCGAGCAACTCGGTTTCCACCGCGCCCGGGGCAATGGTCACCACGCGCACATTGTGGGCAGCGACCTCTTCGCGCAGGTTCTCGGAAATGCCATGCACGGCGAACTTGGTGCCGACGTACGCAACATGGTTGGGAAATGTCTTGCGCCCGGCCACGGAGCTGACATTGATGATCGTGCCCTGGCGGCGTTGGATCATACCGCCCACCAGCGCATGGATACCGTTGAGCAGCCCTTTGACGTTGACGTCGAGCATCTGCTCCCACTGGCTGGGGTCCTGTTCATGCATCTGCCCCAACAACATCACTCCGGCATTGTTGATCAGCGCATCGGCTGGACCATATAGCGCTTCGGCTTCTTTCACCGCCGCCACAAAAGCCTCGCGGTCGCTGACATCCACTGCCCGGCTCAGGCAATCAGGCAGTGCCAGTGCCTGCATCCGCTCCAGGCGCCGGGCCAGCAGTAACAACGGGTGACCAGCTTTCGAGAACAGACGTGCGGCGGCTTCGCCAATACCAGAGCTGGCGCCGGTGATGATGATCAGTGGTTTGCGCATGAGATTCTCCAAGGCATACTCGATTTGAATGGCTCAAGTGTATTGACTTGAGTTCAGGCTGAAAAACGGCTTATTTCTCTGGTTGGCATCGGAATTACCTATGGATATTCGCCATCTGAAGGCGTTTCTCGCTGTGTTCGAAGAGCGCAACATCACCTTGGCAGCGCAACGTTTGTGCGTGGCCCAACCGACGTTGTCGGTGACCATTCGCCAGCTTGAAGATGAACTGGGCGTGGCGTTGTTCCTGCGTCAGGCCCGAGGTGTCGAGGTCAGCGAGCAGGCCCGGCAGTTGTATCCGCAAGCGCAACGCATGGTTGCAGAGGCCCAGGCCCTGAGCCGGCGCTTTCGCGAAGGCCAGGACCGGCTGCCCCTGCAACTGGGGGTGGAAGCGGATATCGCCCCCAGCCATGTCGAGGCGTTTGTCCGCCTGGCCAGTCAGGCTGTACCGGCAGTTCAGCTGACCTTGCTCGACGGTTGTGTCGGCGATGCCCGTCTCGGGGTCGAAGCGCTGTGTTGTGAGGACGAGTTGTTCCTCTCGCTCTGGGAGGAACCTTTCGTGCTGGCCACGGCCAGTGGCAGTAACCAGGTTGAGCAATGGATCACTTGCCCGCAGCATATTTCCCATCAGCGTCTGCTCGGTTTCTATGGCAATGGCGAGCAAGTCGGGCATGCCGGCTCCTTGCAGCAGGCGGTACCCATGGTTGCCGCAGGTTTGGGGGCCGCCTTGTTGCCGCAGTCGTTGGTCGAGCGCCATCCCGGGTTGCAATGGCGGCCCTGGCAAGACTCGGCACTGACACGTCGGGTGGGGTTGTGCTTTGCTGTCCAGGCCCTGCAACTGCCGGTCCTCAAGCAGTTGCATCACGCCCTTGGCGGCGTACACGAGGCTTAAAGGAACATGCCGCCGGACGCTTCCAGGCGCTGGCCATTGATCCAGCCACCGCCATCGCCGAGCAACAGCGCCACTGCCGCGCCGATATCATCCGGCAAGCCCACCCGACCCAGGGCGGTATTGCTGGCGATGAAGTCGTTGACGTCGGCATTGTCGCGCACCACGCCGCCGCCAAAATCGGTCTCGATGGCGCCAGGGGCGAGAATGTTGACGCGAATGCCCCGCGCACCAAGCTCCTTGGCCTGATAGCGGGTCAGGACTTCCATCGCGCCTTTCATGGCGGCGTAGGCCGCGTAGCCGGGGAGGGCGAAGCGGGTCAGTCCGGTGGAAATGTTAACGATCCGGCCGTTATCGGCAATCAGCGGCAACACGCGTTGGGTCAGGAAAAACGGGCCTTTGAGCTGGATATTGCACAGCAGGTCGAACTGCGCCTCAGTGGTTTCGCTGAACGGCGCATTGATGCCAATGCCGGCGTTGTTCACCAGAAAATCCAGTTGCTCGCGGCCAAACACCGACTTCAGGGTCTGCAGTAGTTGCTCGGCGAAGCCTGCGAAGCTGGCGCTGTTACTGACATCCAGTTGCAGCATGGCGGCGCGAACGCCTTGCTGCTCCAGCGTTTGCACCAGCGCCTGGGCTTCCTGCGCCTGGCTGTTGTAGGTGCCGATGATGTCGATGCCCTGGGCGGCCAGATGCATTGCGGTGTTTTTCCCCAGGCCGCGGCTGGCGCCTGTGATCAATGCGATTTTGCGATTCATGCTCGGTACCTCGAGGGAAATGGGGTGTCGAGGAAAGTCTATTGGTCGGCTTAGTGCTGATAAATCCACAGATATCGGAAATACTGGTCGGTGCTAGCGAACAATAGAGCCTGCAGCCATGAACAAGCTGGAGTTGTTGCGGACCTTTGTGCGGGTCAGTGAACTGTCGAGTTTTACCCTGGCCGGGGAAAGTCTGGGGTTACCGCGTTCAACGGTCTCGGAGCAGGTCCGGGCCCTGGAGAGCTTGCTCGGCACACGCTTGCTCAACCGCACCACGCGGCGCGTGCAGGCGACCCAGGACGGCTTGCACCTGTACGAGCGTAGCAAAGACCTGCTGTCACGCATGGATGAGATCGAGGGACTGTTCCACAGCGAAAAGGCGGCGTTAGTAGGGCGATTGCGCATCGATCTGCCGACCTTGATGGCACGGCGCATCATCCTGCCCAATTTGCCGCAGTTCATTGAGTGTCACCCAGGAATTGAACTGGAGATCAGTTGCACGGATCGCCAGGTCGACCTGTTGCGCGAGGGTTTTGATTGTGTGCTGCGCATTGGCACCTTGAGTGACCTGGACCTGATTGCCCGTCCCCTGGGATTCCTGGCCCAGATCAATTGCGCCAGCCCGCGCTATCTGCAGCGTTATGGCGTGCCCAAAACCCTGGCAGACCTGCACCACCACCAGTTGATCCATTATGTGAAGAACCTCGGCAGCCGCAGCCCCGGTTTCGAGTACCTTCACGCCGGTACCTTGCAAGTTCAGCCCATGGCCGGGAATGTCACCGTCAACAGCACGGAGGCCTATGAGAGTGCCTGTGTTGCCGGGCTTGGTCTGATTCAGGCACCAGCGGCGGGGCTGCAAGGCTATCTGCAGCGGGGTGAATTGCTGCCGCTGCTGGCGGATTTCGTTCCACCGCCGATGCCGGTGTCACTGCTCTATGCCCGGCAACAGCACGTGCCGCCAAGGCTGCGTGCATTCATGGATTGGCTGGCAGGTTTGCTTGAGCCTCGTCTGGATCCAGCGGCAAGCGGAAACTGAACAGGGTTCCAGCCTCCTGAGTCGAGATCACCTCCAGGCGCCCGCCATGGGCCAGGGCAATCTGGTTGGCGATGTACAGACCCAGGCCCAGCCCGGATTGCACCGCGTCGTTGAGGGGATGGGAGAAGGGTTGAAACAGTTGTGAAAGGACCTGCGGAGCGATCGGCTCACCGAAGTTATGCACGCCGAGCACGAAAGCCTGATCACGTATCTGTGCACTGACCTCCACGGGTTGGTCTTGAGCACCGTGAGTCAGCGCATTGGCGATCAGGTTGGAGAGTAATTGAGTGACCCGCTCGCGATCGCAATTGATGCCACTCAGATCGCCAATGTGCAGATTGATCTGCCGTTGCGGGTGAACACGTTGCAGTTCCGAAGCCACGTGCCGGAGCGCATCGCCCAGGTCCGGGCACGGCTGGATATTGACGGCGATGCCGTTGCCCAGGCGGCCGCGGGCAAAATCGAGGATATCGCGCACCAGCTGAGTGGCGCGCCGGCCGCAGGTGAGGATGTGCAGGGCAATGGTCCGGCTTTTTTCTTCCTGCAGGCGCTGGCTCAAGAGCTCGGCCCCGGCAGTGATTGCAAACAGCGGGTTGCGCAGGTCATGGCCGAGCACGGCGATGAATTGTTCGCGAAGCTCGGCCATGGCCCGTTCCTTTTGCAGGGCCTCTTCGGTTTTCTGCGCGTTTTCCTCACTCTCGATCTGGATCGACAGCAAGCGCGCAAAGGATTCCATCATGGGCTGGATGGCACTGCCCTTGAGGGTGGCGGGCAGAGGGTCAAGGGCGCAGATGGTGCCGAAAAAACTGCCATCGGTGCGAAACACCGGCACCGAAATGTAACTTTCGAACTTGTAGATGCGCGGGGTGTGATGGTTGCAGTACAGCTCGTCCTCACTGGCCTTGTCGATCACAATGGTCTGGTGACTGCCGCGAATTTCGTGGCACAGCGTAGTGGCCAGGTCCAGCTCACCACCGGCTTTCAGGCCAAAACCTAGGGTGTCGAGTACGGCGCAGGCGGTCCAGCTGTTTTCGCTGACCCGCGCCACTGCGGCAAAACGCATACCGGTGGACTCACAGATCACCTGCAAAATGGCGGGCACGGCGTTGATCCGTCCAATCGTGGCGATATCGGCGCTAATGGTGTTACTCATGCATCATCCACGGTCGCTGGTGACTTGAACTGGAAGTGTGGATTAAGTCTAGCGAGCAAGTCTGCATCAGGTGAAAAATCCGTTCCCTGCGGCCCGTTTTTTCCATTACCCTTGGCTTCGAGTTGCCCCGTCAGAGGGCAGCCAATACTGCCCAGCGTGCCAATCCCTTTCGCCCTGCGTCCCCTGGATGCTTCAGTGAGGTTTGACATGCACATCACATCACAGGATATCTGTGCCGCCGCCGATCAGCTCAAGGGCTTTGTCGGTTTTCATCGCAAGCTTGGCAAGCATATCGTGCGCTTTAGCGAAGACTCCTTTGGCATGGACGTTGCCGATGACAGCATCACCCCCAGCAATGAATTTGTCTGGCGAGAAGGCGAGGGTGAGGTCATGACCCTGAGCCGCGAGCTCATCGACATCCTCTTGGCGCAAAATGTCGACGAACGACTAAATGTCAGCGAGCCTTTGCGGGTCTACCTGCGGCGTAGTGACTTGCCGGAGATTGCTGCACAGCGGCGTTTGAAGGCATAGAGCCGATCGGTACGGCGCTTGCTCATTCAGGATAAGCCAGCTTCAAGGTTGTGAGCTCCGGTTGCGAGAAGTTGACCTGGTTGCGTCCGCTTTTCTTGGCCATATACAAGGCCTTGTCGGCCTCGTTGAGCCAGGCTTCGGCGTCGGCCAGGCCTTCGCGGCAGTTGGCCAGACCGATACTCAAGGTGATCCGCAGTTCTGGCAGCTGCGGATTGCGGTAGCTGCCGACACGTTCGCGCAGCCGCTCCATGGCATGGCCGGCTTGCTCCAGACTGGTGTTGGGCAGGATCAGGCAGAACTCATCGCCACCATAACGGCCGGCCAGGTCATCTTCACGCAAGCTGCGTTTAAGTTCGCTGCTGAGCTGGCTCAGCACACAGTCACCCACGACATGGCCGTAGGTGTCGTTGATGCTCTTGAAGTGATCGATGTCGATGATCGCGATCACCGCCTGACACTGCTGTTGCTGGCAGATCTGGAACTTGAGCTGCAACAGGTCTTTCCATGAGCCATGGTTGAGCAGGCCGGTCAGGCTGTCGGTGCGGCTGAGGGCGCTGAGGCGGCGTTTATGTTCAGCGAGTTTCATCGCCAGGCTGTAGCAGACCCAGCCAACGGCCATCGGGTAAAGGGTCAGCATCGGCAGGCAGGCGTAGACCTGCAGGGTAGTGGCCTGCAACTGCAGACCGGCACCGAACAGGGCTATGGATATTCCCGCACCAAGACCCTGGATCAACAACCCCTTGAAGAACAGGCGCTGGCCGCCAGCAGCGAAATTGTTCATCGCCATCATTGCCAGGATGGTCACGCTGGGTAGCGGATTGAATTGCACGGCGGCGGTCCAGAATCCGCCCATCAACGAATCGACCAGCAGGTTACGGTATTCGGCGTGGTAGGGGACGGTCGCGCGGCGAGCGAGTTGAAAAGCCACGTGTGGCCAGATCAGGCCATTGAATAGCAGCAGCCCCCAGACCCACTGTGGCATGTCCAGGGTCGAAATGCCGGCCATGACACTGAGCATGCCGATGCCCAGGCCAATAATGCGCGGCAGGTATATTCTCCTGACAAATGAAAGTCCCTTGCCGCTTCTATTATCCATCATGGTTGCTGGTCTATTCCGGGGCGCCGTTTATCGCATAAAACGTGTGAATATTGTTGAACAATCGCAGGCTATTGAAAAATGGCCTTACAAGCCATTTCACGGTTGATGCAGCCACCCGGGGTACCATGAAACTTGCCCTTATCCTTGGAGTGCTTCTACTCATGGCCCCTTTGCCCCCACAGGCCGGTGAACCGGCGCAGCGCCAGGACGGGCGGTACCACAACCTGCAGCCGTTACCGCAAGACAGCATGCTGAAAAAGCTGCGCATAGGCTTCAAGTTCCTGTTTCTCGGCAAACCGCCGGGGACCCGCCCGGACGTCGAGATCGCTGTACAGCCCCTGAGTCGTCAGCAATTGATCGAGGCGCCTGATCGCAGCCTGTGGCGGCTGGGGCACTCCACAGTATTGTTGAAACTCCACGAGCGCTTCTTTATTACCGACCCGGTGTTCGCCGAACGCGCCTCACCGGTGCAGTGGGCCGGTCCCCAGCGTTTTCATCAGCCTCCGCTCAAGCTCGAAGAGCTGCCGCCGCTGACAGCGGTGATTCTTTCTCACGATCACTACGATCACCTTGATGAACAGGCGATACGTCAGCTGGCCGATAAAGCCGAGCACTTTCTTGCGCCGATGGGCGTTGGCGACTTGTTGATCGAGTGGGGCGTACCTGCGGCCAAGGTCCGGCAACTGGACTGGTGGCAGGAAAGCCAGATCGAAGGCATACGTTTCATCGCTACCCCGGCACAGCATTTTTCCGGACGAGGCCTGTTCGACAGCAACAGCACGCTGTGGGCGTCCTGGGTAATCCTGGATGAAAACCTGCGCCTGTTTTTCAGCGGCGACACCGGCTACTTCAGCGGTTTCAAACAGATTGGCGAGCAGTATGGCCCGTTCGATGTGACCCTGATCGAAACCGGCGCCTACAACCTTGAGTGGCCCAACGTGCACATGCAGCCGGAGCAAAGCCTGCAGGCGCATCTGGATTTGCGCGGACGCTGGCTGCTGCCGGTGCATAACGGCACCTTCGATCTTTCGATCCACAGCTGGCATGAACCCTTCGACCGGATTCTGGCGTTGGCCAATGCAGCGCAGGTGCCGCTCAGTACCCCACAGATGGGCGAGCGGGTAAGCCTAGACCAGCCCCACAGTGGTCCGGCCTGGTGGTTGCCCAAACCGTCGCGCCAATTGCAGAGCGCGGGTGAGCGGGTGATGGCTATGAAGGAACTGTAAGGCGCGGCTTACTGCGGTTTGCGGTCGCGCGCTTTTTCTTTGTCCTTGGCTGGCAGATGGGAAGGGGGCTTGCCGCTGTCGCTACGCACTTGGGCATGGCTGATCAGGGCGAAGATAAAGCTGCCGCCGATGATGTTGCCGACCAGTGTGGGGGCGGCGAAGTGCAGCCAGAACGCCTGCCAGCTGATGTCGCCGACCCAGGCCAGGTAAGAGACTTCCACTGAACCGACGACAATATGGGTAAAGTCCCCCAACGCCATCAGGTAGGTGATCATCAGGATGATCCAGATCTTGGCGTGTTCCATGGCGGGGATCATCCAGACCATGGTGGCGATCATCCAGCCCGAGATGATGCCTTTGGCGAACATCTGGCTGACATCGTTCTCCATCACCTTGTGACCGACATCGAGAAAGGCTGCATCCGTCTTGCTGTCGAATATCGGCAGGTTGAGCATCACATAGGACACTAATATAGTGCCGGCCAGATTACCGAGCAGGACCACCGACCACAAACGCAGCAGACGTCCAAGGTTGCGCAGGGTGGGGTCGGTCATGACCGGCAGGACGGCGGTCAGGGTGTTTTCGGTGAACAGTTGCTGGCGCGCCAGAATTACCGCCAGGAAGCCGGCGCTATAACCGAGGCTGGCAATCACCTGGCTGCTGTCGCCTTCGGGTAGCCGCGCATAGAACAAACCCATGGCCATCATCGACAGTCCCATGCTCAGCCCGGCGGCCAGCGCTGACCACCAGAGGGCGGCGAGGGTGCGTTCCAGTTCCTGATCGCCCTGAGCACGGATGATCTCGTGCAACACTGCCGCGCGGGGCGGCTGGCTTTGACTGACTTCCTGCTCTTCGTCCGCCGATAGACCCGGGGTTTTGCTGCTCTCGGTCTCGCTCATGGCTGTGGCTCTTTGGGGTGCCTCTACTACAGATCAACGCCGGGGCCGATTAGTTGCCTGCCTGCTGCGTATTACGTACCTATATATAGCTATCTGAAACTAATTTGAAATAAGTGCTTGACGCCCCTGTGGATCTCTCTATAATTCGCCCCACTTCCGGCGCAGTCGGAACGGAAAACTCCTTGGGATTCAACGAGTTAGATGTTCCAGGTAGTGCCGGAGGGGCTTCGATCGAAAGATCGGCAGCGGTGAAAAAGGTGGTTGACAGCGGATTGAAACGCTGTAGAATTCGCCTCCCGCTGACGAGAGATCGCAGCGAGTTAAGCGGTTGAAGTTGAAAGAGAAATTCTGAAAAACTTCAAAATAAACGCTTGACAGACTCTGAGGAAAGCGTAGAATGCGCGCCTCGGTTGAAGCGAAAGGCTTCAACCACCGCTCTTTAACAATCGAATCAAGCAATTCGTGTGGGTGCTTGTGACTCAGACT